>JAFQLA010000074.1 GCA_017396725.1 Oscillospiraceae bacterium | reverse complement strand
CAGGTCCGCCAGCTCGTCGATGACCACCACCACAGTGGGCATCTTCTTCAGCTCCGAATCGTTTTCCGCCAGCGCTTCTTCGATTTTGTCCATTACTTCCTGAGAATACTGCACTTCACTGCCGGACTTGACAAATTCCACGACGCGCTCGATTTCCTCAGGCGCGATGAAGCAGCCCTGTACGCGCTTGGGCTTACCGCCGCCCACCAGAGAATAGAGCATATCGCCGCGGCCTACCAGCTTTTCCGCACCCGTATTATCCAGAATGATGCGGGATTCCATACCGGAGGCAACAGAGAAAGCAATACGGCTGGGAATATTGGCCTTCATGAGGCCGGTGATGACATCCGCGGAGGGACGCTGCGTTGCGATAACAAGGTGCATGCCTGCGGCGCGGCCCATCTGTGCCACGCGGCAGATGGATTCTTCCACTTCCTTGGCAGCTACCAGCATCAGATCCGCCAGCTCGTCGATGACCACCACCACGCTCGCCATATGCTTGAGGCTGGGATCGTTTTCTGCCAACGCATTGTAGCCTGCAAGATCCTTTACCCCATGTTCGGAGAAAGTCTTGTAGCGTTTCATCATTTCAAATACGGCCCACTGCAGTGCGCCTGCCGCCTTCTTGGGGTCGGTGACCACAGGGATCAGCAGATGAGGAATGCCGTTATAGGGCGCAAGTTCCACCATCTTGGGGTCCACCATGATAAAGCGCACATCGTCGGGAGAGGCTTTATACATGAGGGAGATGATCAAAGAGTTTGTGCAGACAGACTTACCGGAACCGGTGGTACCGGCAATCAGCACATGAGGCAGCTTTGCAATATTGCCGATGATGTTGCTGCCGCCGATATCCCGGCCGATGGCAAAGGCCACTTTAGAGGGATGCTCCACAAAATCTCTGGATTCGATGACATCGCGGATGGATACGGTGGAAACCAGCTTATTGGGCACCTCAATACCCACCACAGAGATCTTATCGGGAATAGGCGCAATGCGGACGCCGCTGGCACCCAGGGCAAGAGCAATATCGTCAGAAAGATTGGTGATCTTGGAAAGCTTCACACCCTGCTCAAGGGCATACTCATAACGGGTCACGGAAGGTCCGCGCACCACGATACCGGGCTTAGCATCCACACCGAAGCTTGTCAAAGTTTCCCCAAGGCGGCGGGAATTATTGCGAAGCTCCGCGCCTGCCTCCACAGCATTATCGCCGCGGCCTGCGTTAAGGAGTGTGATGGGCGGGAAGATGTAGGCATCCTTTTCTTCCTCTTCGCCCTTTTCAATGCTGTCCGCCACCTCACGGGCAGACTCTTCCAGTTCGGTACGGGTCATAGAAGAGGGTTTTTCCCGCTTGGGCTTGGCAGGCTCTTCTTCCTCTTCTTCCACATCGGGCATCAGGGGAAGAGGCGCCTTGGTCAGAGGCTGCACTTCTGCAGGCTTTTCTTCTTCGATCTTCTCCTCTGCGGCAGCTTCATCCTCTTCCTGCAGCGCCTCGGCAGGGCTCTTGATGCCCGCGGGCTTAGGACGGAAGAAGCCCTTGGGCTTGTCTTCTTCCTTGGCGGGGACTTCCAGAGGCTCATCGTCCACAGGAATATCGATGTTGATCTTCTTTTTGGGCTTGGGCTGAGACTTTTCGCGGCCCTTGACTTCCTGGATCACGCTGATGAGATCATCTTCGTAATCCTCTTCCTTGTATTCGCCGCGCTCACGGTCGCGGATCTTTTCCGCGATCTTTTCACTCGTCACATGGAAGGTCACCAAGAGGAGCACCGCCAGAATCAACAGCACCAGAATAATGGATACTACCTTTCCCACCAGCGCCAGCAAGCCTGTAGAAAGGAGACCGGCAAGCACACCGCCGCTCTTGAGAGCAAGACCGCTTTCCCAAAGGGTCTTTACAAAGCCTTCAGCGCCAAGCACTTCCTTGGTGAAGAAAAGCTGCAGGAGACTGCCGGCAAAAAGAGGCAAAAGTCCTGCACATACCGTACGGGCGCGGACTGGACGGCCGCGGTGCAGCAGCAAAATAGCCCCCATGAGGAAAAGAGCAGGTGCGGCAAAATAATAACCGTAGCCGAAAAGGCCCTTCAAAAGCGCGGAAAGATAGCGGATAAGCAGTGCGTCCACGCCAAAATAGCTCACCAGTGTGCAAAGCATCAGCACGAGGCACACTACCGCGCTGACTTCACGGCGAATGGGTCTTTTCTGCGCGGTTTTCTTTTTCTGCGCACTGCCCTTGGAAGAGCGGGCAGAAGAATTGCCGCGGGCAGAAGATTTCTTCGCCGGTGCTTTCGTTTTGGATTTTTTATTCTCTGTTGTCTTAGCCACAACAAAACCTCCCAATGAATCAGCCGCGAACGGCAGTAAGGATCAGCGTCAATACGCCGACGCCCCAGCAGTAATACGCAAAGGACCCAAACTTTCCCTTGTTGACTACAAAACGCAAAAGACAGATGCTGAGATAACCCGAAACGGCAGCCACCGCAACACCCACAAGATAGATGGGCATCAAGCTCCAGTCGATGCCGGTCCGGACCGCGTCGATAAGCGTAAGAAGATTGGCACCCAATACCGCAGGGATAGACATCAGGAATGAGTAGCGGACGGCAAACTTGCGGTCAAATCCGCAGAAGCAGCCGGCGGTTATCGTCATACCCGAGCGGGAAATGCCCGGCACCGTAGCAATGGCCTGCGCGCAGCCCACCAAAAGAACATCGCGGATCCGCGCTGTTTTCTCCGTGCGCTTGCCCTTGGAAAAGCGGTCAGCCGCAAAGAGCAAAAAGCCCGTTACGATCAGCGCGCCACCCACAAACCAGGTGTTGCTGTAAAGCGCTTCCACCTTATCTTTGATGGGCAGGATCACAACCAGCGGCAGCGTACCCAGAACCACCAGCATCACAAGGCGGCGTGCGGGAGGAATGGGCGTGGGCGTAGTATGGCGGGCGAGATCTTTTACGCCGCCGAAAAACTCCGTTACCATACCCTTTACATCTTCCCAATAGGCAACAAAAATCGCAAGCAGCGTGCCCAGATGCAGCAGCACATCAAAAAACAGATTGTCATTTGCTACACTCTCCGCGGAAAGAAGCAGATTCTGCGCAATGGAAAGATGGCCCGAGGAGGAGATGGGCAAAAACTCTGCCACACCCTGTACAATCCCCAAAAAAATTGCTTTCCAAACGCTCATATCAGTTCCTCCTCGAAGATCGGCAGTTGACATAATTCCCTGTCAGAAGGGATTCCGTTTCCTTCCAGTTTGATTGTATCATATCCTATTCGGGAATACCAGCATATTTTCACCTTGCCAAAAGAAAAGGAGATACCTTGCGGTATCTCCTTTTTACATGCATTTTTACTGCTGCTGGCTTTCCAGGCCCAATTGCGCGGCAGCCTGCTCGGCTCCCTTTTTGCTGCGGCCGGTACCCGTTCCGATAACGGTTCCGTTAAGCCGCACTTCCACCACAAAGGTCTTGTTGTGATCAGGGCCTTCTTCCCCCACAAGGTGATAGGTGAGCACCTGATCTGCCTTGCGCTGCACCCATTCCTGCAGAGCGGTCTTGTAGTCTCTGCGCTTCTTTTCCACCACCTGTTCATTGGCGCGGTGGAGGAGCACACGGTGGATCAGAGCGGAGGCTTCGCCCATGCCGCCATCGAGATATACAGCCGCAAAAACAGCTTCCGTAGCGTCCGCCAAAATGGAGGGACGGGTTCTTCCTCCCCCGGCCTCTTCGCCGCGGCCCAGCTTCAAAAAGCGCCCCAGTTCCAGCTTCAAAGCCACTTCATGGAGGCTCTGCTCACATACCAGCGCCGCACGGATGCGGGTCAGTTCGCCCTCGGGCATATCGGGATGCGCATCGTAAAGATACTCTGCCGTCACAAAGCCCAGCACGGAGTCACCCAGAAATTCCAGACGCTCGTTGCTGCGCGCGCCTTCGCTGCGGTGCTCATTGGCATAGGAACTGTGGTTCAGCGCTTCTTCCAAATAAGCTTTGTCACGAAATGTGTAACCCAGCTTTTCTTCCAGCGTCATTCTGTGCGATCTCCTTTCTTTTATATTTCAGACAAAAGCAAGCCCCGCTTTCGCGGGGCTGCGGTTTTTTATGCGTTGAGCTTGCTTACGAGGAAATTAACGGTATCACCAACGGTCTTGAGGCCGGCAACTTCATCTTCATCGATCTCGTCCAGACCGAATTCACCTTCCATGGACATGCTCAGTTCCACCAGGTCAACGGAGTCAGCGCCAAGGGTATCTTCATAAGAAGTAGCCATGGTGATGGAATCTGCATCTACAGCAAACTGATCGGCGATCATAGTCTTCAGGGTTGCAAAAATTTCTTCGTGAGTCATATGAATATTCTCCTTTTTTGAAGGCGTTTTTCATTTTTATGCCGCTGCAGCTGAGCGGGCTTTCCTCAAAGAATAATACGATATCTCCACCCCAGTGTCAATAGGTATTACTCTTTTTCCACCTTCATGAATTCCACATTTTTCTCGATTTCACTGATAATACTGCTCTCAGCAAACATCTTGGCCTGACGGATCGCGCTGCAGAAAGCCTTGGCCGTGGAGGAACCGTGAGCCTTGATCACAGGCTTGGAAATGCCGAGCAGCGCGGTGCCGCCCACCTCGTTGATATCCACCTTGGCTTTGAAAGCCTTGATGTCGCTCTTTACCGTGAGCGCACCCAGCTTGATGAGAAGATTCTTGGTGAAAACACTCTTAAGGGTCTTGGCGAAGTAAGAGCCCATCCCCTCCAGCGTCTTGAGCATGATATTGCCGGTAAAACCGTCCGCCACGACGACATCCGCACCGCCGAGGATCGCTTCCTTGCCCTCGATATTACCGATGAAGTTCAGTCGGCCGGCTTCGCCCGCTTCCTTCAGCTTCACATAGGTCTCGCGCTGCAGCTCACAGCCCTTGGATTCCTCCGCGCCGATATTCAAAAGCGCAACGCGGGGATTCTCAATGCCCATGGCTTCCTTGGCGTAAAAGCTGCCGAGATAGGCAAACTGCAGAAGATATTCCACGGTGCATTCGGTATTTGCGCCGCAGTCACACAAAACAGCGCGACCCGTTGCCGTGGGGATCAAAGGGGCAAATGCCACGCGGCGGATACCCCGCACGCGCTTGACAAGAAGTGTCGACGCAGAAAGAAGAGCGCCTGTGCTGCCGGCAGAAATGAACGCGTCGCCCTTGCCTTCCTTGAGCATATTAAGGCCCACCGTCATGGAGGAATCCTTCTTTACGCGGAAAGCATTGGCAGGGTCATCCGTCATTTCGATCACTTCCGTTGCGTTGGCGATCTCCACGCCGGAGGGAAGTTCCTTGAGCCCGCACTCATCCATAGCGCGCAGCACATCTTCTGTGCGGCCCACAAAGGTAATATCCAAACCGTATTCATCCCGCGCCATCAGCGCGCCTTTTACAATCTCCAGCGGCGCGTGATCGCCGCCCATTGCGTCTACGATAATTCTCATCGCATGCCTGCCTTTCTGTTTATTTTGCCAGCACTTCGCCCTTCATCCCATCGATGATCTCCAGCGAGCGCTTGGATAGCTCTGCGTTTTTGTTGCGCTTACCCTTCACACGGTAGCCCAGCTGCGGCATGATGCCAAAGTTGATATTCATAGGCTGGAAGCTGCCGACGGAAGTATTGCTGATATAAAGTCCCAGAGCGCCGATAGCCGTTTCCTGCGGAAAATCCAAAGGCGCCTTGCCCTGCAGTCTGCGGGCAAATTCCACACCTGCCAGGAAACCGGAAGCTGCCGATTCCACATACCCCTCTACACCGGTCATCTGGCCGGCAAAAGCGATGCGCTCATCCGCGCGCAGGCGGTAATAGCGGTCCAAATGGCGGGGAGAATCCAGGAAGGTGTTGCGGTGCATCACACCGTAGCGCAGGAATTCCGCGTTCTTCAGCGCGGGGATCATGGAAAAGACGCGCTTTTGCTCGGGGAAACGGAGATGGGTCTGGAATCCCACCATATTATAAACCGTACCTCGGCGTTGTCTTTTCT
>JAFQLA010000073.1 GCA_017396725.1 Oscillospiraceae bacterium | reverse complement strand
CCCCCACCGCATACGGCGTGTATCTGGCGCTGCTGGAAGCCATCAACTTTACCGAGGGCGTCAAGAGCGTCAAGGGCAAGAGCGCCGCTCTCATGGGTCTCGGCGCAGTTGGCTGGTACATGGGCGAATACCTGCTTGAAGGCGGCGTTTCCAAGCTCATCGTTGCCGACATCAATCCCGACGCAGTGGATAAGTTCATTGCCGAACACCCCGGCTATGATATCACCGCCTGCTCCGTGAGCGAAGTGCTCTATCAGGATGTGGACATCCTCAGCCCCTGCGCCATCGGCGGCATCTTTGACGATGCTTCCATCGCAAAGCTCAACTGCAAGTACATCTTCGGCTCTTCCAACAACGGTCTCAAGGCCTCCTCTCAGGAAGAAGAGATCCGCCTTGCCAAGCTCATCGCCGACCGCGGCATCCTCTATCAGGTAGAGTGGTGGCACAACACCGCAGGCGTGATCTGCGGCGCTGAAGAATACCTCTTCGACGGTGACGCCGATTCCCTCCGCGCCAAGGTGGAAGCCATCATGCCCGCCAACACCGCCATGAGCCTCAAGGGCGCGGCCGAAGAGGGCATCACCCCCACCGAATGGGTCTATCGCTACTGCGAAGATCTGCTCTATAAGTAAGCCATACCCCAGCCATTTTAAAGAAAGAAAAGGACATTTTTATGGAACAGAAAAGAGGATTTGCCTCCCGTCTTGGCTTTATCTTCTCCATGGCAGCATTCTGCATCGGCATCGGTAACCTTTGGAAATTCCCCTACATGGTGGGCAACAACGGCGGCGGCGCCTTCCTCATCATCTATCTGCTGGCCGTTGCGCTGGTAGGTATCCCCGCTTTCGTTATCGAGCTTTCCATGGGCCGCAAGAGCCGCCTTTCCCCCATCGCAGGCATGAAGGTGCTGGCTAACAACAAGAAGTCCCGCTGGAGCATCATCGGCGTTCTCGGCTGCATCGCCATCTTCATCATGGTGAGCTATGCTGCCATGATCGTTGGCGGCTGGACCATCGGCTACATCGTAAAGCTCCTCTCCGGCTCCCTCTCCTCCCTCTCTCCTGAAGAGCTGGGCGCAGCCTTCGGCTCGGTCACCAGCCAGCCCATCAACGTGGTGTACTCCGCCATTCAGGTCTTCCTTGTCTGGATGTGCATCTGCGGCGGCGTGAAAAAGGGCGTGGAAAAGGTATCCTCCATCCTGATGCCTACCCTCCTTGCCATCATGATCGGCCTTGCCGTCTACTCCATCTGCCTCCCCGGCGCTATCGACGGTCTCCTGTGGTACATCATCCCCGATTTCTCCAAGGTCTCCATGGCCTCCGTCTCCGCCGCCTGCGTGCAGGTGTTCTACTCCATCGGCGTGGGCATGTGCTGCGCTTATGTGTACGGCAGCTACTTTGCCCCCAAGGGTAAGCTGGTCAGCTCCGCCGTCACCACCGCGGTGATGGATACCTCCGTTGCCGTGCTGGCAGGCCTTATCTGCGTGCCCGCCCTCTTCGCTTTCAACATCGAGCCCGCCATCGGCCCCAGCCTCATCTTCGTGACGCTGCCCAACCTCTTTAACTCCATGGGCAGCTTCGGCCTCATCTTCGGCCTGCTCTTCATGATCTGCGTATTCTTCGCCGGCTTCTCCTCCAATGTGGGCGGCAGCGAAGCGCTGGTAGCCGTTCTTTGTGACGCCAAGCCCGAATGGAGCCGCCGCAAGGTCGCCACCATCGTGTGCGTGGCACAGTTCCTCTTCTCCATTCTCTTTATCCTCTCCTTCGGCGGCAGCGCCATGCTTTCCAACCTGAAGATCCTGGGCCTGGGCTTCTTCGATTTCTTCGACTTCGTCTCCAGCCTGTGCCTGAGCCTTGGCTCCATTCTGATGCTGGCCTTTTTGCTCTTCCGCTGGAAGTTCAGCGGCTTCAAGGAAGCTGCCAACGAAGGCAGCGAAGGCAGCAAGCTGAAGGTATACGACTGGATGAAGGGCTACATCTGCTACATCTATCCCATCGTGCTGGTAGTGGTATTCTTCTTCATCATGGATGTGTATTTCTGATCACCGAAAAAGAGCTGTTCTTTACCGAACAGCTCTTTTTTTATATCTATTTTCGATGTAACTGTTGATTTGTCCGCAAAAATATGATATATATAGGACATAACTATGGGTCGGCCTCCGCCGCACCGAAATTATTCAAAGGAGTGGCACACTATGAAGTTTACCAACATCGATGACGTTAACGCTTTCCTGGCAGTTGTAGATACTTGCCGCGGCGAAGTTTATCTCAAGAGTGAACAGGGCGACCAGTTTGCTCTCAAGAGCAAGTTCAGCCGCTATATCGCTATGGGCGCACTCCTGAGCGAACACGGTGATGAACTGGAACTCTTCTGCGAATACAAGGAAGATGAGCCCAAGCTGCTGCGCTTCCTCTCCGAAAACCAGCACGTGCTCTGATATCCCGCTATGATGCGGAGCCTTTGCAAGTCAAAGGCTCCGTATTTTTTTGATGTAAGAAAGAAGGCCCCCATGATCTCTCTTGTGATTTTCCTTGTCCTCTGCGCCCTTATCGTCCTCGCTTCTTACGGCGCCTATTTCATCACCTTCCATTCCCCTCACAAGGGGCAAAACGACATTTTCTCCCTCCCCGCGGGGAAGGCCTATCTCGCGGGCCGTGAGACCATGCGCGAAATGATCCGCCACGCCGCCTCCATCCCCTTTGAAGAGGTCACCACCACCTCCCGCGACGGCTTGACCCTTGCCGCCCAGTACTACCATGTCCGCGACGGCGCGCCCCTCGGCATCTGCGTTCACGGCTACCGCGCCACCGCCACCCGGGATTTCTGCGGCGGCATGCCGCTCTTGCGCCGGCTTGGCTGCAACGTGCTTTTGATCCACAACCGCGCGCAGGGGAAAAGCGAGGGACATGCCGTGACCTTCGGCATCCGTGAGCGGTTCGACGTGCTCTCATGGATCGAATACGCCAATGCCCGCTTCGGCGCCCAAACCCCCATCATGCTCTACGGCATCTCCATGGGCGCTGCCACGGTGCTGATGGCGGCAGGGCTGGAACTGCCCCAAAATGTAAAGGGCATCCTTGCCGACTCCCCCTACACCACCCCCAAAGAGATCATCTGCAAGGTGGCGGGGGATATGAAGCTCCCTCCCGCTCTGGCCTATCCCTTCGTGCATCTGGGCGCCCTCCTTTTCGCGGGCGGCATTGACCCCGGGGAAGCTTCCGCCGTAACGGGTGTGGACGGCGCAAAGATCCCCATCACCCTCATCCACGGGGAGGCGGACGCCTTCGTGCCGGTGGAGATGAGCTATGCCATCGCAAAGGCCAATCCGGCCATCAACCTCCATGTCTTCCCCGAGGCGCACCACGGCATCAGCTATATCAAAGATAAAGAGCGCTACCTTTCCATCGCAACGGACTTTATCCGCAGTTGTGTCGGCGGCGAAAATCATGTATAATTATTGCGTTTGAGTCAAAAAATCATAACTATAAGGAGGATGTTCCAAGTGGAATTCAGCACCAACAGCTTATTTATGTACGGCGTGGCCGTGTGCGTCATCATCTTTGTGCTGGCGCAGTCCACCTTTTTCCTTGTGCGCGCTTACCGCCGCGGCAAGGAGATCGGTTTTAGCAGCGCAGCGCTGAAAAAGACCATCATTTCCACCGCGGTCTTTACCATCGCACCCGCTATTTCCTTCCTCATCGGCATTGTGACCCTCTCCCAGTTCCTGGGCATTCCCCTGCCCTGGATCCGCATGAGCGTCATCGGCGCCATCACCTACGAGCTGCCCGCAGCCACCTCCACCGCAAACGCGCTGGGCATCTCCCTTTCCGAAATGATCACCGACCCCAAGGTCTTCTCCGCCATCGCGTGGGTCATGACCATCGGGATCCTGCCCAGCATCTGCCTGCCCCCCATTCTCATGAAGAAGATCAACGGCGGCATGCTGAAGATCAAGAATAAGGACAGCCGCTGGGGCGACATCTTCCTCACCGCCATGTTCCTTGGCATGATCTCCGCCTTCCTTGGCATGGTCTTTGCCGATATCCGCAGCGGCATCGCAGGCTTTATCCCCATCTTCGTGCTGCTCTTCTCCGCCCTTCTCATGGCTCTTTGCGGTCTTCTCATCAAGAAGTGCCGCATGGCCTGGCTGGAAACCTACGCCATGGCCATCAGCATGGTGGGCGCCATGATCTTCGCCGTGGTCATCACCCCCATTTTGCTCAAGTAAGGAGGCAGCGAATATGAACGATTATATGAAAACTACCGACCGCCTTGGCAAGATCTGGGTCTGGACTGCCGTGGTGGTTGTTCTCATGGTTCCTGTTGCCATCTGCGTGCGTTATGACGCGTGGCCTTCTCTTACCGCTGTTTTGAAGGGTCTCCTTGGCGTTGCCCCCATTTACTGGACCGTTGGCGTCATCGAAGTCATCACCTACACCCCCATGCTGGGTACCGCCGGCACCTATCTCGCTTTCGTTACCGGTAACCTCACCAGCCTCAAGGCTCCCAGCGCCCTCACCGCCATGGAAAACGCAAACGTGAAGGCCAACACCGAAGAGGGCGAGATCATCTCCACCATCGCTATCGCCACCTCCGCCATCGTCACCACCATCGTGCTGGCTGTGGGCGTGTGCCTGCTCACTCTGGTGGCCCCCATTCTCAATTCCCCCGTGCTCAAGCCCGCTTTCGACAATATTCTCCCCGCGCTTTTCGGCGGCCTCGCCGTGGTGTATGTCAGCAAGAACTGGAAGCTGGCGCTGGTGCCCCTGATCTTCATGGTGGTGCTCTTCACCCTCGTTCCCTCTCTCGCCTCCTCCGTTGGCGTGCTGGTGCCCGTTGGCGTGCTGGTAGCCCTTGGTGCGGGCCGCGTGATGTACAATAAGGGGTGGATCTGATGCTTTGGCTGATCATCCCCGCCGCCATCCTTATTTTCGCGGCAGTGCTTCTTATCCGCGCGGCAGCTTTCAAGCCCGCGGCGGAAGAAAAATATGAAGAAGACCCCATCGACCTCGACCGTGAGCGCATCGTGGAGACCATGCAGCAGATGATCCGCTGCAAGACCGTTTCCAACCGCGATCTTTCCCTGGTGGAGGAAACGGAATTTGAAAAGTTCCGCGCGCTCCTCGAAGAGCGCTATCCCCTCATCCACAAAACCGCCACCCTCACCCGCCACGGCAATTCCGGCATTCTCTACCACATTCCCGGTAAGAGCGCCGAAAAGGCCAGCGTCTGCATGGCGCACTACGATGTGGTGCCCGTGGTGGAGGAAATGTGGACCGTGCCCGCCTTTGACGGCCTTGTAAAGGACGGCTGCATCTGGGGCCGCGGGACGCTGGATACCAAGGGCACCCTCTGCGGTTTGATGGAAGCGCTGGAAAAAATGCTCTCCGACGGTTTCATCCCCGCAAACGACCTCTATCTCTCCTTCTCCGGTGACGAAGAGGTGGACGGGCTCTCCTGCCCCGCTATTGTGAGCTATCTGGAGCAAAAGGGCATCCGCCCCTTCATCGTGGTGGATGAAGGCGGCGCCGTGGTGGAAAATGTGTTCCCCGGCGTCAAGCGGGAGTGCGCCGTGGTGGGCATCGCCGAAAAGGGCGGGCTCAACTACGATCTCGTGATCGAAGGCGCTCCCGGCCACGCCTCCACCCCGCCTCCCCGCCAGTCCGTGGGCAAGCTGGGCCGCGCCATTGTGGCCATTGAAAATAAGCCCTTCCCCAGCCGCCTCACCAAGCCCGCGGCGGAGATGTTCGATACCCTTGGCCGCCACTCCACCTTCCTCTATCGCTTGATCTTCGCCAACCTCTGGTGCTTCAAGGGCGTGCTGGATATGATCTGCAAATCCTCCGGCGGCGAGCTCAACGCGCT
>JAFQLA010000072.1 GCA_017396725.1 Oscillospiraceae bacterium | reverse complement strand
CATCAAGGCCAATGAAGGCTCCATCGCCATCTATCCCGAGGGTTGGAGCAACCTGACGCAAGCCCCGCTTCTGCCCCTGCGGGCAGGCGCTTTCAAGATCCCGCTGAAGACCAAGGTGCCCGTGATCGTTGCCACCATTCAGAATTCCCGCCATATCGCCCGCCATATTGCCTTGGGCGGCACGGATGTCTATCTGGATGTGCTCCGCGTCATCGAACCCGAGGAATTTGAAGGTCTTTCCACCGCCGAACTTGCCGAAATGGTGTCCTCCACCATGCTGGCCCATCTGGAAAACCCCGCACCCGACCGCAAGATCCGCAAAAACCAGGTGCCCGACATCAAAAAACAGCAAAAAAAGAGAGAGAGCTGAAGCTCTCTCTTTTTTATGTTCTTAGTACTTATAGCCTTCCAGAGACTGCTGGCACTTCACACCGTGAACCAGCTTCTGGCGGGTGAAGAGGAAGTTGCTCTGATGGATGCCCACGGAAACCAGATTTGCGTGAGCGTGATCCAGATAGCCGCTGGGATTGGAGTAACCGGGGGTCATCACGCCGCCGGCATAAACCATAGAGTAGTTGATAAAATACTCATCCAGCCAGCCCTGACGCATCAGATGGGAGGTATAGGTGGGAGATTCGATGCAGATATTTTCAAGGCCCAGCTTGCGCAGCACATAAAGGAATACTTCCGTATTGGGCACGCTGTCCTCTCCGGTGATGATGATGGGCTTTACATCGTAATCACAGTAGAGCTCGGGAACTTCCCAGTTGTCCACATCTTCCATGGAGTTGAAAGGCCCGTACACGATGTGCTTGAGGGGGGAGTTTTCCAGAATATACTTGCCGCCGTTGGGAGAGGTGCCGAAGACCACCTTGTATTCATCCACGGGGTCTACATTGATGGAATGATGGTCAAAGGGGATATCGGTACCGTCCAGAGAGATGCACACGCCCACGGGGTGATGGAGCTTGCCCAGCTCTTCGTTGCGCTGGCGGTTAAGGTCGATATCGTACACATGGGAGCTGACGCCGGGCTCGTTTCTCATGGTGTTGCCTGCGAAGACAACGCCGTCAGCATAGGCGCGCAGCAGGTTCAGCACCCAGAAATCGCCCAGAGCGCCATCGGGGTCAAGGTAGTTGTTCTTGGCAACCAGAGGGCCTGCCTTATTGTCGTTGAAGGCCATCTTGCCGTCTGCGCTCAGCGCGATGGAAGAGGTGACATAGGGGCGCTTTTCGGGAGCGGCAGGGAAGCAGACGGGAGTGGTATAGTACTCACTGACATGGCTCATGGAGCGCTTGTTGGAGGCCTCGGCGGCAATGGATTCCAGCAACTCGGTATTCTCATAGATCTTGGTGATCTTCAGATTTGCCTTGGGCGTTTCAAAAAAGACAAGACGGGTATGTTCCATGATGATCTTCCTTTCTGATATGTCAAATTTCAAAATACTTAAAACTGAATGCTCTGGCCCCACTGCTGCGCGGTAAGGCCCGCTTCTTCGGCCAGCTTGCGGCCCAGCTCCTGCACCTTGGCAACGATGGCCTTTTCATCCAGATGGCAGAATTCGCCGTTTTTGATCTGCACCTTGCCGTTGACCACCACGGTATCGATGTTGGAGGCATTGCCGTTATACACGATGGCGCAGATGGGATCATGTGTGGGGGCGGTATGGATGCGGGCGGCATCGAAGAGGACAAAGTCTGCCTTCTTGCCCGCCTCAATGGAGCCGATCATATCCTGCATACCCAGCGCCTCAGCGCCGCCAAGGGTGCCGATCTCCAGCGCCTTGGCAGCAGGCACAGCTTCGGGATCACGGCTGGCAGCCTTCTGCAGCAAGGAGGCCATGCGCACACCGTCCAGCGTGTTCTGGGTATCGTTGCTGGAGGCGCCATCCACGCCGATGCTGACGCAGATGCCCTCTTCCACCATGCGCTTGATGGGCGCGATACCGGAGGCAAGGATCATGTTGGCCATGGGACAATGGCAGACCTTGATGCCGTGATGGCGGAAAAGTTCAAAGTCGGTATCGTCCATATCCACACAATGCACCGCGATAAAGTCGGGCCCCAGCAGGCCGATCTTATCGAGATAGGGCATGAGCTTCATACCGTACTTGGAGAGGGTGAAATTGTTGTCATCCTCGGTTTCCAGCGTATGCATGGTAATGGGCAGCTTATACTGATCGGCCACGCGGCGGATCTCCTTGAAACCGTCCTCCGTCACATCCCAGATGATGCCGGGAGCGAGAGCGATGCGGGTCATATCGTCGCCTGCGTAAGTCTTGGCAAGGCGGTGGATATCATCGAAGAAATCCTGCTCGGTATCCACATAATTGCAGCGGAACGCCTCAGGAAAACCGGAGGAATCGGTGCGGGCGCGGCCGTACACCGTGCGGATGCCCGCGTCACGGAAGCCGCGGATCGTCGCGTCGGAAAAGCCGCCGGGCTGGGTCTGGCAATACATGAAGTCAAGGGAAGTGGTGGTGCCTGTGCGCATGCACTCCATGCCGCTGGCAAGGGCTGCGTAGTAGCAGTATTCATCGCTGTACTTGCGCAGCGCGCGGCGGACGGAACTGTCCAGCCAGTCAAAAAGGGTCTTGTCACGGCCAAGGCCGCGGGTCAGCATCTGGAAGGAATGGGTATGGGTGCTGACAAGGCCGGGGAAGGCGATCTTGCCGCCGGCATCCACCGTTTCACTTGCGGTATATTCCTGCAAAAGCTCTGCGCCGCCAACGGCTGCGATCTTCTCGCCGTCCACAGCGATCACACCGTTATGGATCAGTCGGCGGGCGCCGTCCATTGTGATAACAAATGCGTTTTTGATAAGCAGACTGCACTTTTTCATGTGAGTTCCACCTTTCTTTTTAGCTCAGTTCATTGTACTACAAAGGCTAAAAGGTAGCAATTTGCATAATAGACAAAAACCGCAGCCGTTTTTTATGAGAAAAAACGGGAATGCTTTGCCTCACAGCAAAAACACGAAAAACTGCCCGTTTTTTCGAAAACGGGCAGTTTTGCTTTTCGTTCAGCCGCGGGCCGCGGTATAGATCTCCCGCAGCTGCGCTTCATCCAGCACCATGGCGCAGCCCACCTTGCGGGTGCGGTAGTAGGTGCAGTTATAGGCAAGGGTATCGATTTGTTCCTTCGTCAGTTCAATGCCCAGCTCACGGATGTTGGTGGGCATACCGATCTCACGGAGGAAGTTTTCAAAGGCTTCGATGCCCTTGAGTATCACGCTCTCCTCTTCCCCTTCACCGATGCCCATCACGCGGGTAGCAAATTTATAGAAGCGGTCAGGCACATTTTTATAAACATACCGTGCCCAGCTGCCCCAAACGGCGGCAAGACCCACCCCGTGGGCCACATCGAACATGGCGCCCAGCTCATGCTCCAGCTGGTGGCAAGCCCAGTCGCCGCGGGTGCCGTTGCCGCAGTGGAGAATGTCGTTATGGGCAATGCTGGAGGCCCACATGATGTCGGCACGGGCATGGTAGTCGCAGGGATCTGCCTGCAAGGCTTTCGCGCAGCCCATCACGGTGCGCAGCACGCTCTCTGCCAAACCGTCCGTCAATTCGGAAGAGCCGAAGCCCTCGCCGTAGAAATAGCGCTCCATAATGTGCATGATGATATCCGTGGCGCCGGAGGAGGTCTGATAGGCAGGCAGCGTATAGAGAAGCTCCGGGTTCATGATGGCAAACCTGGGGCGGCAGTATTCCGAGGTATAGCCCTTCTTCATGCCCTGCTCTTCATTGGAGATCACGGCGCTGTTGCTCATTTCGCTGCCGGCGGCTGCGATGGTCAAAACCGCGCCCAACGGGCAGCAGGCCTTGGCCTGTGCCTTCTTTTCAAAAAGATCCCACACATCAAAATCGTTGCACAGACCGTAACCGATGGCCTTGGCAGAGTCGATAACGCTGCCGCCGCCTACGGCCAGAAGGAAATCCACCCCTTCTTTTTTACAAAGGGCGATGCCCTCTCTTACAAGGCTCAAACGGGGATTGGGCTTCACGCCTCCAAGGAGCACATAGGGGATGCCTGCCTCTTCCACGCTGCGGCAAACACGATCCAGAAGGCCGCTTTTCACGGCGCTGCCGCCGCCATAATGGATCAGCACCTTGGTGGCGCCGAATTCACGCAGCAAAGCGCCTGCCTGCTCTTCGGTGTTCCGGCCAAGAACCACCTTGGTAGGCGCGCAATAAACGAAATCTTTCATACTTCCTCCTTCACGGCGCCGTAACGCCTGCAGTAGTACCTCTATGATACTATGTTTCGGGGCAAAAGAAAAGCGCCTTGCGAAAGTTCTTCACAAGGCGCTTTGGTATGATACAATCAGTAGCTTTTTAATTCTCCTTGATTGTACAGGCTTTATTTTTATATAATTCCATGGTACAATTTCATAAACAGCAAATACTCCGCGAGCAGGATTTCTTAACAAAAGTAATTCGCAACGAAGTGCAAAAAGGGGGCAAATGGCT
>JAFQLA010000071.1 GCA_017396725.1 Oscillospiraceae bacterium | reverse complement strand
TCGAATTTTTCAACAGCCTTGATAAGACCTAGATTGCCTTCCTGAATGAGGTCGAGGAACAGCATGCCGCGGCCTACATAACGCTTTGCGATGGAAACTACGAGACGGAGGTTGGCTTCTGCCAGCTTCTGCTTGGCAGCTTCATCACCGTCTGCCATGCGGGTGGCCAGTTCCACTTCTTCGTCCACGCTCAGCAGGGGCACCTTACCGATCTCCTTGAGATACATGCGGACAGGGTCATCGATGCTGAAGTTATCAACCAGAGCGTTGGGGTCTACCAGCTCTTCCTCTTCGATCTCGGTGATCTCGTGAACGGCGGGCTCCACATCGTCGGGAAGCTCGGGGAGAAGGTCTTCTTCCACGCTCACTTCGATGCCCAGCGCTTCCAGAGAATCGTAGATATGGTCGGTCTGCTCAGAGTCCAGATCCAGATCGTCCAGCGCTTCGATGAGTTCAAAAGATTCTACTTTGCCCTTTTTCTTACCCTTGACGAAAAGGTCGCGAACCTTTTCGTGAGCCATGATCAGTGCGGCAGCAGGCAGAGTGGCAATGGTCTTGTCGTCCAGCTTGGTGGACTTTTTGGCGGGCTTTTCCTTAGCGCCGTCAGCGGCGAAGCCGGCTTCGGCTAGGAACTGATCTGCCTGCTGGGAGAGGATATCTTCCTGCATTTCAAGGTTTTCTGTGTTTTTAGCCATGTTGGTTTCCTCCGTATCCTTTTTTTGCGGTATATTTGCTCTGCGCGGCAAGCAGGGGATCGATCCCGTCGCTGCCGCTGCGCTTGGTATACTCATGTTGAATGATGCGTGTGTAGTCCTGCAGTGCCTGAGAAACATTTCCGGTGGACTCGGGTTTTTGCGTGACGGAAACGATGTGGGCCATTTCCTCCTGCGTCAGCTCTGCTGAGAGAGAGGCGAGGGAGATGTGCTGGCCCTGGGCGTGGTATTGCCAAAGGAGGTTATAGACCTTCCCCAAAACCGGAGAGGAGAAGAACTCGGGCTCAATGGGCTTTCCTTGGGCAAAGAGGGATTCATCCCGCAGGAAGAGGCGGATCAATCCTTCCTCCGCCATAGCGGAGCGGATATTATCATAGCGCATGGAGCGCTCCTGCGGCTGAAGCTGGGCGCGGGGGTTGAGATCCTTGCGCAGCTGCTCACGGCGGGCCTTGGCGGCCTTCCGTTTGCCGGCGCGCTGTATTTCGAGCCGCAGCGCTTCGGGGGAGATGCCCGATGCTTCGGCGGCGCGGTTGGTGTAGACTTCCCGCTCCACGGCGTTTTCCAAGGTGGAGAGCAGATCGCTGATCTCTTCACTGTAGGCCACCTTCTGGAGATCGTCCTTCAGGTCATATTTACCGGCGATCTGTGCCATGCGGAACTCCACGCCGTTTTCGCTGCCAGTGAGGAGGGCCTCGAAAGCGTCCCGCCCCTGGAATTTAATGAAATCGTCCGCGTCCTGCTTTACATATTCGCCGTCTTTCAAGCGGCGGGGCAGCTGCAGAACTTTCACAGAAAAATCCGTGTTATTCAAAAGTGACAGCGCTCGCTGGGTGGCCTGCTGGCCGGCGCCGTCATTATCGTAGCAAAGGATCAGCTCCTTGGTATAGCGGGAGAGGAGACGGATCTGCTCTTCGGTAAGGGAGGTGCCCATGGAGGCAACGGCATTATCAAAGCCTGCCTGATGGAGCGTCACCACATCCAGATTGCCTTCGCAGAGGATAATGTTGGGCCGCTTGCTCTTTTTGGCAAGATTCAATCCGTAGAGCACACGGCGCTTGCTGTATACAGGGGTCTCCTGCGTATTCATGTATTTGGGTTCGGAATTATCGATGACGCGGCTGCCAAAGCCCACCACGTCGCCCCGCACATCCACCACAGGGAGAATGAGACGGTTGCGGAACTTATCGAACACGCGGCCGTTTTTGCCCTGAGAAATAAGGCCTGCGGAAAGGAGCTCGGCTTTGGTATATCCCTTTTGCACCATGGCCTGCATGAGGGAATCCCAGCTGTCAGGCGAGGAGGCGCCCATACCGAAGCGCACGGCGATCTTGCGGGAAATGCTGCGTTTTTCCAGATACTGGCGCACATTTTCGCCTTGAGGGCTGTTTAAAAGCTGGTGGTAGAAAAGGGCTGCCTCGCGGTTGAGATCCAAAAGCCGCTGGCGGGCGCGGTTTGCGTCGCGGTTATCATCCTCCGGAACGGTCATGCCCACGCGCTGGGCAAGAACATGGATGGCATCCGGATAGGAGAGACCCTCTTCTTCCATAATGAAATTGATCACACCGCCGCCTTTGTGGCAGCCGAAGCAGTAATAGATCTGCTTTTCGGGGGAAACGGAGAAGGACCCCGTCTTTTCGTTGTGGAAGGGACAAAGACCAAAAAGGTTGGAGCCTTTGTTGGTGAGATGTACATAGCTGCCCACCACATCCACAATATCATTGCGGGCCAACAGCTCGTCCAGAAATGCCTGAGGAATCGCCATGACAAGGCTCCTTTCTTTACAGTTTTGACCGATAAATTGATCACATAACTATATACGAAGAAAGTTCCGCTTTTCCTCTTTTTTTATTGAAAAATTTTAAGTTTGTGCAAAATTCTTGCAAAAAGCCTGTCAGTAAAGAAAAATTGACTTGTTTTTTGACATTGTCTATAATAAAAGAGAAAATATAGGGAGGAGGAACTGCGATGGTGATCCTTTATGCCCTTGCCTTTGGCGCGGCGGAAGAGGAAAAGCTGATGCCGCTTTTGCCGCTATCGGAGCAGGAACGGCTCAATAGCCTGAAAAATCAAAAGCGGAAAGTGCAATCCCTTTACGCGTGGAGCCTCCTCGATTGCCTTTTGCGCCGTGAATTCGGCATGGAAAAGCTGCCGGAAGTTGCCCGTGGAGAAATGGGAAAGCCGTATTTTCCCCAATATCCCGTGCTGCATATCTCTCTGAGCCATACCGATGGAGCGGCGATCGCGGCGGCGGCGGATGTTCCTGTGGGCGCGGATGTGGAAAAGCTCCGCCGTGTCCCCGAACATGCGGGAAAGCTTTTCGGCGGGGCACAAAGCGAGGAAGAATTCTGGCAGAGTTGGACAGCGGCGGAAAGCCGGCTGAAGCTGCGCGGCCGCGGTATCGGCGCGGTGCGGCAGGAACTTGTGCCGTTGGAAAATGAGATCACACGGCAGTTGATGCTTTTCCCGGGTTATACTGCGGCGGTCTCCTGCTGCGGGGAGAATGAAATGAAAATCGTGAAAATCTCCGAGGAAGAAATGTATGAATACATGGAAAAGGACATCGTGTAAACGATGTCCTTTTTCGTGTAGTAAGATTTGCCACAGTAGTTGTTGATGGCTTTTGTGATATATTCCGCGGTGCC
>JAFQLA010000070.1 GCA_017396725.1 Oscillospiraceae bacterium | reverse complement strand
GTTCTTCTTCCTACATCGCGGGCTATCTCAATTTCTACCTGCATCTTCTGTGCGAAAATGTGACTCTCGTGCAGTGCAACTCCGCAGGTGAGATCTTTGAGCAGCTCATCCGCATCGGTCCCGGGGATGTGCTCATCGGCATCAGCTTCCCCAGATACTCCACCGTTGCCATCAATACCATCCGCTTCTCCTATGACCGCGGCGCGGATGTCATCGGCATTACCGACAGCAAGAATTCCCCCGTCTACCAGATGGCCACGGCATCTATCCTCGCCCAGAGCGAGATGATCTCCTTCGTGGACTCCATGGTGGCGCCTTTGAGCGTGATCAACGCGCTGATCCTTGCTGTGGGCAACAGAATGGAAAAAGACGTGTCCCACACCTTCGAGGAACTGGAAGGTATCTGGAACCGTTACGGTGTTTTCGGTAAAACGGATGATGAATAAAGTGATCGTGATCGGCGGGGGCGCGGCCGGCATGATGGCGGCCATTACCGCAGCAGAGCAGGGGGCGGCCGTAAAGCTGCTGGAGCCCAATGAACGCCTTGGAAAAAAACTCAATATCACGGGTAAGGGCCGCTGCAATGTGACCAACGACTGCTCGGTGGAGGAGCTGCTTGCGGCCATTCCGCAAAACGGCAAATTCCTCTACAGCGCCTTTTCCCGCTTCAATTCTCAGGACACCATGGCCTTTTTTGAGGATCTGCGGGTGCCGCTGAAAACCGAGCGGGGCAATCGCGTGTTCCCCGTGTCCGACCGCTCTTTTGATATCAGCGGCGCGCTGGAAAAGCGCCTTCGCCAGCTGAAGGTGGAGCTGATCCGCAAGGCGGCCTCCGCCGTGGAAACGGACGGGGAGAAGGTCACCGCTGTGCGGTGCGCCGATGGGACAACCTATCCCGCGGACGCCTGCATCATCGCAACCGGCGGCGTTTCCTATCCCGCAACGGGTTCTACCGGGGACGGTTACCGCATGGCAGCCGAGCTGGGCCACACCGTTGTCGAGCCCAGAGGCTCTCTTGTGCCGCTGGTGGAAAAGGGCACATGGTGCCGCAAAATGCAGGGTCTGAGCCTTCGCAATGTAAATCTCACGGTGTTTGAAAACGGAAAGAAGAAGTTCTCCGAATTCGGCGAAATGCTTTTCACCCACTTCGGTGTGACGGGGCCGCTGGTGCTTTCCGCCTCTGCCCACATGCGCTATTTCGGAAAGAAGGAATACCGGCTGGAGATCGACCTTAAGCCCGCGCTGGATGAAGGGCAGCTGGATAAGCGGTTGCTGGCGGACTTTGAAAAATACACCAACAGCGATTTCTGCAACGCTTTGGGAGACCTTCTGCCCCAGAAGATGATCGCCGTGGTGGTGGAGCGCAGCGGTATCGACGCCCACACCAAGGTCCACGAGATCACCCGCGAAGAGCGGAGAAATCTTTTGCAGCTTTTAAAGCACTTTTCCATCGACATCCATTGCGCCCGCCCTGTGGACGAGGCCATCATCACCTCCGGCGGCATCAAGGTAGGGGAGATCCAGCCCGCCACCATGATGAGCAAGAAGGTATCGGGCCTGTATTTCGCGGGGGAAGTCATGGATGTGGACGCGTATACCGGCGGATTCAACCT
>JAFQLA010000069.1 GCA_017396725.1 Oscillospiraceae bacterium | reverse complement strand
CGGTGGGGAAGGAACCGTCGATAACCATCTGCTCTTCCACGCAGTGGAGGTGACGGATACCCAGCTCCCGCAGCGCCTGCGGCACCAGCTTGTGGCCGCAGCCGTGGAAGGGGGTATAGACCATCTTGAAAGAATCGGCAACGGAGGCTACCGTTTCACGGTCATTGATCATGGCGAAGACATTGGCCATGAAGGCGGCGTCCGTTTCCTCGCCCATGGTGACAATGAGACCTCTGGAAACTGCCTCGTCATAGGGCATGGTCTTGATATCGGCAAAGATGTCGGTCTTGGCAAGCTCTGCGGCGATAGCGTCAGCATGATGAGGGGGAAGCTGCGCGCCGTCTGCCCAGTAGACTTTGTAGCCGTTATATTCTTTGGGATTGTGGGAGGCGGTGACATTGATGCCTGCCTGACAGCCATAATGCCGCACGGCGAAACTCAGCTCGGGCGTGGGGCGCAGGGACTCAAAAATGCGGACAAAGATGCCGTTGGCGGCGCAGACCTCTGCGGCAGCCCGGGCAAAGTCCATGCTGTGAAGGCGGCAGTCCATGCAGATGGCAATGCCTTTTTTCCTGGCCTCTTCACCTTCGGCGCAGATCACATTGGCAAAGCCCTGGGTTGCCCAGCGGATGACATGGATATTCATGTTGCGAAGACCCGTTGCCATGATGCCGCGAAGGCCGGCGGTGCCGAATTCCGGCGGGGCAAAGAAGCGGGACTTGATCTCCTGGTCGTTATCTGCGATGGCCTGCAGCTCCGCCTTTTCCTCTTCGTTGAGGGCGTCGCTTGCGAGCCACTTTTCATATTCTTTTCTGTAATCGGTCATACCGTTCACCTCGTGCTATTTATGGTATCTTGTTCCGTCGCTGATCTGATAAGCACGGTAGATCTGCTCAAGGAGCATGACCCGTGCCATATGGTGGGGGAAAGTCATAGGAGACATGGAAAGCTTGAGGTCTGCCATATCCTTAATGCTTTGGTGCAGACCGAAGCTGCCGCCGATAAGGAAGGTCAGCTGCGTCTTTCCCGAAACTGCCAGCTGTTCCAGCTTTTTGGAGAGATCTTCGCTGGAGAGAAGCTTGCCTTCGATGCACATGGCGATCACCGCGCCGCCCTTGGGAAGCTTTTCGCGGATAGCGGCGGCCTCCTGCGCAAGGGCACGCTGCACATCGCCATCAGAGGGAGCCTCCGGCAGGCGGAATTCGGGCAGCTCCACGATCTCGATCTTGCAATGGCGGCCAAGGCGCTTGACATATTCCGCCGAAGCCTCTGTATAGAATTTTTCCTTGAGTTTACCGACGCATAAAACGGTTACTTTCTGCATAGACAAGAACCTTCTAATCTGTGGCATTCGCTCATGGTTTCCCGCGGGGCGACGCTCAGAACCGTGCTGCAGCCGCAGCAGCAAAGCGCCTGAAAGACCGCGTTATAGGCCATGGCGGGGGTGTTGTTTTCACGGCTCAGATGGGCGAGGATGATCTCCTTTGTGCCGGCCTTGGCGGCCTTTACCGCAAATTCCGCCGCGGCATCGTTGGAGAGGTGACCGCGGGAGCCGAGGATGCGGTCTTTGAGATAGTAGGGATAGGGGCCGCTGAGGAGCGTTTCCACATCGTGGTTGGCCTCCAGCACCAGAAGATCCACGCCGGGGAGCAGTTCCTGCGCTTCCTCGGTGACAAAACCGCTGTCGGTGAGGATACCGAAAGAACCGTCCGGCGTATCTATGCGGTAGCAGACGCTGCCGGGGGCATCGTGAGCGGTGGGGAAGGTACGGACACGGCAATCGCCGAAATACAGCTCCTGACCGATGGCAAAGGGGCGCAGCAACGGCGTGATCCCCTGCACCCGATACTGCAGCTCACGGGCAGCGATTTCGGAGGCGAAGATCGGCAGGTCGTGATGGCGCACAGTGGTGGCAAGGGCGCCTGTATGATCGCTGTGGGTATGGGTGATGAGAATGGCGGAGAGGTCTTCCATGGAAAGACCAAGGGCCTTCAGACTTGTTTTGATGCGGCGCAGCGAGATGCCCGCATCGATGAGAAGATGGGTATCATCGCAGGAGAGCAGCAGCGCGTTTCCCGAAGAGCCGCTGGCAAAGGTGTAAAAATTCGTCAAAATAAGTACCTCGATAAAATGACAGCGCCCGCCGCAGCAGTTTAAGCTGCTGTAACGAACGCTGACATAAAACACGATTTAGCCGATGTGAGCTTCCAGTTCGCTTTCGTCACCGGGAACATCCACACAACGGATGTCTGCACCCACAGCGCGAAGCTTGCCTACGATATCCTCGTAGCCGCGCTCGATATACTGCACGCAGCTGATCTCGCTGGTGCCGTGAGCGGCAAGGGCTGCGATGACCATGGCTGCACCTGCGCGCAGGTCGCAGGCCTGAATGGGAGCGCCCTGCAGGTGATCCACACCTTCGATAACGGCAACCTTGTTGTCCACCTGGATGTTGGCGCCCATGCGATTGAGCTCGTCCACATAGCGGTAGCGGTTATCCCACACACTTTCGGTCACAAGGCTGGTGCCTTCTGCCAGAGTGAGAACGGCAGCGATCTGGGGCTGCATGTCGGTGGGGAAGCCGGGATAGGGCAGAGTCTTGACATTGGTTTTGGTGAGGGGCGCGTTGCGGCGGATCAGGAGATTATCATCCTGCTCTTCGATCTCAACGCCCATTTCCAAAAACTTTGCACTGATGCAATCCATGTGCTTGGGGATCACATTCTTGATGAGGACCTGACCGCCGGTAGCTGCCACGGCAGCCATGTAAGTACCGGCTTCGATCTGGTCGGGAATAATGGCATAGGAGCCGCCATTGAGGCGGGATACGCCGCGGATCTTGATGGTATCGGTGCCTGCGCCCTTTACATCAGCGCCCATGGAGTTGAGGAAGTTGGCAAGGTCAACGATGTGGGGTTCCTTGGCGGCATTTTCGATGGTGGTGTTGCCTTCAGCCAGAACGGCAGCCATCATGATGTTCATGGTAGCGCCTACGGAAACCTTATCGAGATAGATGTTGGCGCCCTTAAGGCGGCCGTCTGCGTGGGCGTGGATAAAGCCGCCCTCTACATCTACCTTGGCGCCCATAGCGGTGAAGCCCTTGACATGCTGGTCAATGGGGCGAACGCCGAAGTTGCAGCCGCCGGGCATGGTGACTTCCGCCTTGCTGAAGCGGCCCAGCAGCGCGCCGAAGAGGTAATAGGAAGCGCGGATGCGGCGGGCCAGCTCATAGGAAGTGCGGGTGGAATGAATATGGCGGGCATCGATCTCCACGGTGTGGCGATTGATGGAGCGCACCTGCGCGCCCAGTTCCTGCATGATATTCAAAAGCAGCGTGACATCGCTGATCTGGGGAATATTTTCGATACGGCAGATCCCGTCTACCATCAATGCCGCGGGAATGATGGCAACCGCAGCGTTCTTGGCACCGCTGATGTTGATCTCGCCGAACAGGGGTTTGCCCCCGTGAATCACATACTTGGTCAAAACAGCACCCTCTTTTCAGGTCTTTTCCATTTCAGTTTTTCCTGCTTTGCGCGCTTCATACTCCAAAATGCATTGAGCGTGAAAATTTTGCACAGCAGATTATGACGGTAAAATATACTGGAGCGCGGACCCCAGTATATCGATTGGTTTTATATTACAGCAGTTTCGGTGTGTAATTTAGCGAAAACCGCACAATTACATGCTAAGCATACCATATAATATTTGGGAATGCAATGAAAAGAATAGAAAACTATGCAGAAAGTTGCAGAATTTCACCTTTGCTGCCGGTGTAGCAGCGGAAGGTATCGGAGCGGAAGAGCCAGACGGGGACAAGGCGGATGCCGTCTGCGGTGCTGTGGAGAACATAGGCGGTTTCCATTTCTTGCAGCTCGTTGCAGATGAGACCGTTATTTACCGTGTAATCCACAAAATCGGAAAGCGCGCCGGTGGCGGAAAGGAAAACCTCTTCGCCGGAGACTTTCTGGCAGGCGGAAAGATAGGTGCCGCTGACGGAGATCAGCTTATTCTGCGTAAAGGTGAAAACAACGGAGGTGTTGAGAACGGGCATGCCCTGGAGATATTCGGTGGCAGTAACGGTTCCGGTGCCGTTGTCATCCAAAGCGATCACAGGATCGGCGTAGTCGAATTTGCGGCAGAATTCCGCTGCGAACTTTGCGGGATCTTCCACGGCAATGCCGGTGGTGGAGATATCAAAGGTGCCGGTGGTATGGAAAGATGCGACTCCCGCGGAAGAGGAGTAGGTATAAATACCGCCGCCCTCGTTGCCGGATTCGGTTTCGCCAAGGATAGCCTCAGCGAGGGCCGCTTCGGCCTGCGTGTCGCGCAGAAAGACCAGTGTGTCGGCATAGGTGTCTTTTTTTGCGGTTTCGGGAGAGAGGACAATATTGTTTTTTTCAAAAAGAAGGAAGATCTGCTGGCGGGTCTCTTCTTTGAGGCGGTTGGCGCGCACCTGATTGGAAACAATGAGGGAGAGAAGGAAGAGATTGAGCAGCACCAGAATGATGATCACAATATTTTTCAGACGAACCGTTTCCATAGTTTCTCCTTATTTCGTTACGATCCAGCTGACGGAAAGCGTGCCGGTCCCGTTGTCTACATAGGAAATGCCGAGGATGCCCTGCTCGGCATCGGCGATGGCGAGAGCCTGCGTCAGGGGCAGGGGGCGAAGGGTTTCGTCGCTGCGGGTATAAGTGCGGCAGCGCAGGGTGAAGGCGGTGATAATGCCTTCCGTCACCGTAACGGTAGCAGCGCAGGAACCGTCATGAAAGCGGATAGGTATGCCGCTTGCCATATAGTTGAAGGAAACGGTATAGCTGTTTTCTGCTTCGCTGACGGAATCAAGGAAGAGAGAGGCTTCGCCGGCATTGGCGGCAAGGAGACCGGAGGCAAGGCGGTACGCCGCGGTGATAGCTGCGGCGCTGCCGCGGCCGTCCGCCACAAAGATATCCTCGTTGCGGCGGGTGCCGGTATAGGTGACATCTCCGTCAGGATCGATGCGAAGCGTGGCGTCGGAGCCGAAAATCACCTCTGTGCCGTCGGATTCCACATA
The DNA here is from genome assembly GCA_017396725.1 of Oscillospiraceae bacterium. The sequence continues at coordinate 2,589 of JAFQLA010000069.1, read as the reverse complement.
GCGGGAGTTGGTGTGGGCGTTGAAATCAAGGAATGCAAAGAAAGCTTCGTTTTCGCCGCCGACAGCGGGAACGCTGCAGGTGTAGCCGGGACGGGAGAGCATGTCTTCGGTAATGAGGGTGTAAGGATCCAGCTGGTGGTCAAAATCGCTGCGCTCAAAAAGAAAGGCGGTGTCATTGGGCTCATAGGCGGCGATGGTGGTTTCCAGGGTGCCGGAAGAGATGGCGGTGGAGGAAACATAGTACGCCGCGCCGTCATAAAAGAAAAGACGGACGGTATCGGCTTGCGCGGCCAGAAGCAGACGGCGGACGGAATGGAAGGGCACCGGGGGAGCAGAGACATCCAGCATGGAGGAAAAGAGAGGCATGGGAATGGAGGAGGCCAGATCGTAATAGACGCCGTTTTGCAAAAGTGCGGCGCGGAAGTCCTCTTCCGTAGCGGCGGCGGCGGTGCCGGCGGAGCCGAAGGCCTCCTTCAAAAGGGTATTGAGAGGGATCAGGGATTCATCGCTGAAGGTTGCGGCGCAGCCAAAGCGCCCATGCTGGCCCGCAACAGAGATCTGCACGGGAGCGGAAAGGGTGGAGGGATCCCCCTGGGAAGTCTGAAGATCCGCCTGCGTGCGGGAGGAAAAGAGAGCGGTAAGATCGGGCCACTTCATGTCCATGGCGGGGATAAAACTATAGAAAAGAAGGACTACGGCCAGAAGACTCAAAAAGACGATGGCGGTATTCTGCACACGGCTGATGCGCTTTTTCTTGTTCTGTTCGTCCATGAGAGCCTCCTTTCCAATAGGTGTTTAGATTTTCTGCGCGATGGGCAGCGTCATGCGGACGGTGCAGCCGGGGCCTTCGTGTTCTGCAAGGGCCAGCGTGCCGTGATGGCGCTCTACGATCTCTTTTGCGATGGAAAGACCGAGACCCGTGCCGCCGGATTCACGGCTGCGGGCTTTATCTACGCGATAGAAGCGGTCAAAGATGCGGCTGCGGTCTTTTTCCGGGATGCCGATGCCGTTGTCGGCCACCTCCAGCCAGAGAGTGTCGCCATCCACGCCGGCGGTGATGGCGATCTTGCCGCCGTCAGGGGTGTATTTGATGGCGTTGCCAACCACATTCATCATGACCTGTTCCAATCGGCCGCGGTCGCCGGTGATAAGGGGCAGGTCGCGGTAAGAGCAGGTAAGGGTATGCTGATGCTTTTTGGCGTCCAGCGCCACAGAGCGGCAGACGCTGTCGATGGCGGCGGAGAAGTCGAAGCGGGCCATGGCCATTTCCGCGCGGCCCGAATCCAGACGGGAGAGCACCAGCAGATCCTGCACGATGTGGGTCATGCGGTCGGTTTCGGTGATGATGATATCCAGGAAGGAATTTTTCATGTCCTCGGGAATGTCACCGGAATCCCGCAGCGTCTCGGCATAGCTGCGGACATTGGTAAGGGGCGTGCGCAGCTCGTGGGAAACATTGGCCACGAATTCCTTGCGCTGCTCTTCATTGCGGCGTTGGGTGGTAACATCGTGGATGACCACGATAACGCCGCCGGTATCTTCGTTGGAGAAGGGAGCGAGATAGACCTCCAGGAATTTTTCGCCTGCGGAGATCTCGCTTTCCACAAAGTTGGGGCGCTGCAGCGCCAGCACCAGCTCGAAAGGATAGGTCTCCTGGAACATTTCCTGATAGGTGGAGCCTTCGTCCACATGAAGCAGCTCGCTGGCGGCAGGGTTGCGGTGGATGATATGGCCGGAGCGGTCAAAGGCGATCACGCCGTCGGTCATGTGGAGGAAGAGGGTATCCAGCTTGTTGCGCTCGTTTTCCACATCGGAGAGGGTGGTCTGCAGCACATCCGCCATGTGGTTGAAGGTGGTGGTGAGGATGCCGATCTCATCGGTGGATTCGGCGGTGATCTTCTCGTCAAAATTGCCGTCAGCAATGCGCTGGGCTCCGTCCGTCAGCTTTTCGATGGGATTGATCATGGCCTTTGCCAGAAGGAAGCTCAAGAGCACGGAAATGAGAAGGCCCATGACCAATGCCTGCAAAATGATCATAAAAAGCTGGGAATTCAGATTGCTTACGGTTTGAAGATTATCAAGAATGTAAATAATATAGAAGTGCTCGCCGCCGATAATGGGGATGGCGATATCCATATAGGAAGCAGAGATGCTGCTGGCAGAGCCGATCTCGCGGGTGTTGCGGGCGGTGAGTATGTTGGCGGTGGTTTGGATCTGGGCATCATCGGAGCCGTAGAGCACGGCGCCGGTGTTGCCGTCAAGAATGTAGAAGTTACGGGTATTATAGTCGATGCCCAGCGTACCGGAGGTGGCGGAGAGCATGTTTTCCAACCGCTCCACACCGTCTTCCTGCGCGGCTTCGCTGCGAAGGGAATTGACGAAATCGGCGCTGTTTTCACCGAAAGCCTCGTTCATCTGCTGGTAGAAAGCATCGATATAGAATCCGGAAACATTGGTCATGAGGAAGGTGCCCACCACGGCCATCAGCGATGTGATGAGCAGCATCATGATGAGGACCAGCTTCATATGCAGACTTCGAAACATGGAGAGACTCCTTTCCGAAAGAAAATGGCTCAGTTTTGGGAACTG
>JAFQLA010000068.1 GCA_017396725.1 Oscillospiraceae bacterium | reverse complement strand
TCTTCGGATCGGCCTGCACTTCTTCACCGCAGCCGTCGCAATGCAGCGTCACCGTTTCTTTTCCGCAGGCCATCAGAGTGCATACCATCGCCAAAGCCAGCAGCAGAGCCATCATCTTTTTCATTTGATCCTCTCCTCCCAAGCGGTCAAAACCGCTTTTATCAACTGTTGAACCCATGTTAACACGGGCAAAAAGCGTTGTCAATGCGGCACGTAGGCGCTCACTTCCCGTTTCTTTGCAGAAAACGACGCATTGTGTTGTATTCTGTCGCTTTGCGTGTTATCATCAAGGTAGATTATTACGCTTTTAAATGCGAGGAATATTTATGGGTGTTATCGAAACTCTGCTTATTACCACAGCCATTGCCGGCGTTGCGGGAACAGGCCTTGGCGGCTTTATCGGCGCCACATTGCAAAAAGACTCCAACCGTGTGGTAAGTTTGCTTTTGAGCTTTGCCGGCGGCGTGATGCTCAGCGTGGTGTGCTTTGACCTCATCACCGAAGCCATCGAAACGGGAGTCGGTGTTTTCGTTGTCAGCGGCGCTGTGATCCTGGGCGTGGCGGTGATCTATCTTCTCAACTATCAGATCGACCGCAAAACCAACCCGGAAGTGCCCCATATCGACGCCAATCACCCCAAAACGGCAGACGATCTGGATGAGCTCATCCACAGTGACCATCTCAAGCAGCATCAGACCAACAAGGACAACAAGTTTGCCCTCTTTATGGCCGGTGTTGTCATGGCCTGCGCCATCGCGCTGCACAATGTGCCCGAGGGCATGACCATCGGTGCTTCCTACGCCAGCAACAACGGTGTGATGGGCAGCTCCGCTCTGGTGCTGGCTATCCTCATCGGTCTGCACAATATTCCCGAAGGCATGGCCGTTTCTGTCCCCCTTATCAGCGGCGGCATGGGCAAGGTAAAAGCCGTGCTCGTCACCGCGGCCTCCGGCATTCCCACTATCATCGGCGCGCTTCTTGGCTATCTTCTGGGGGATATCGGTGCGCTGGGTCTTGCATTGAGCCTCGGTTTTGCCAGCGGCGCCATGCTCTATGTGGTCTTCGGCGAGATCCTTCCTCAGGCTATTCTGATGTATCACAGCAAGCTCCCCGCCTTTTCCGCCATTGTTGGCATGCTGATCGGCCTTTTCATTATTTTTGCCTGATTTTGCCTATGAAAAAATTACTCGTCTTTCTTCTTATCCTGCTGATGCTCACTTCCTGCGCTCCGCAGGCTGATCCTCCGCCGGACACCGGAGAGGCGCAAAATCCCGTTACGGATACCTCTGAGGATAATACCACCGCAGAAAAACCGTCTGCAGAAGCCCCTCCCGTGGAAAAACCTCCCGCGGAAGAACCTCCCGCGGAAGAGCCCCCCATTGAAGATACTCCCGCAGAGGATCCCCCCTCCCCCGCTCACTCCCCGCTCTATATGGAGGGCGTCAGCGTAGAAGATGTCATCGTGTGGTTCAACGAGGTGTGCCTTGATGCTGAGGTAGGCACAGGGGATCAGGCCCATCTGGTGCAAAAATGGATGGAGCCCATCATCTACCGTGTCTCCGGCTCACCTACCGATACAGATATCCAAACGCTGGAATCCTTCACTTTCCAATTCAACCTTATCAACGGATTCCCCGGCATGCGGGAGATGGATGAAGACGGGTTCTATAATCTGGACATCCACTTCTGCACAGGCGATGAGCTGGTGGAGATCATGGGGTCACAATTTTCCGCCTATGATTACGGCGCCGTTCTCTTCTGGTTCGATTCTGACAACTATATCTACCAGTCCACCATCTGCTGCCGCAGCGATATCGATCAGAGCGAGCGCTGCTCCGTGATCGCCGAAGAGCTTTACAACGGCCTCGGCCCTGTGCAGGATACCCTCCTGCGCCAAGATAGCCTCATCTATCAATACGCCAACGAAGCCCAGCGCATGACGGAGATAGACCGCCTGATCCTCAAGCTTTTGTACCATCCTTCCATCCGCCCCGGCATGGCGGCCGCGGAGTGTGAAGCGGTCATCCGCGAACTCTATTATTAAACAAAAAGCCACGGTAGCTGCAAGCATACCGTGGCTTTTTCACGCACTATTGGGGGAAATCTCCCTTTTTGAAGCGGGTAACTCCCTTATGGAGCGCCGCCTTAAGGCAGTTCTTTTCTTTATCTCCTTTTATTTTCCGGTATGGCAGCCGCTGCAGCCGCCGCAGTTTCCGCTGCATTTGCCGCTATCGGGGCAGCCGATGCAGCCGCCGCGCTTTTTGGCCCGCACGATATAGGCCACAGCAGCGCCGATGATCACGGCGAGGATGGCGATCACAATAAAATCTGTCATACTGAATGCTCCTTACAAAAGGGATTTCTTACTTGCCGCTGAGGGCATACTCCTTGGCAAGATCACGGTTGGTCTTGCGGATGATGGATACGATGATCACCGCAAAGGCGATGACCGCCACAAGGCCGCCCACAAAGCCGCCGCCCGGCGCGCCGGTAGTAACGAGGGTGCCGATCTGGTATACGAGGTAGCCCACGGTAAAGCCGGTGGCCAGCTGGAGGCCAATGCCGCCCCAGAGCCACTTGCTGCTCTTCATTTCAGAGTTCATAGCGCCGATAGCCGCGAAGCAGGGAGGCGTGAAGAGGTTGAACATAAGGTAAGCCAAAGCCGCAGCCTTGGTGAGGGCGAAAACGGTGGCAACTTCGCCGCCGGCGCCTTCCATCAGCACCAGCTCATCCACATCGATAAGACCGGAGATACCGAAGCAAACTGCCAGCGTACCCACTACATTTTCCTTGGCGATAAAGCCGGTGACAGCGGCGGCAGCCAGCTGCCAGCTCAGAACGCCCACGATGGGGTAGAGAATGTAGG
>JAFQLA010000067.1 GCA_017396725.1 Oscillospiraceae bacterium | reverse complement strand
GTGTAGCCGTTGGTGTGGAACCAGCCCATGAGGCTGTTGATCACATGTTCCTGACCGCCGTTGCGGGTGCCGCCAACAGCGATGCAGCCGCCTACCTGCTTGGCATGGGCGTCAGGATTCTTGCTGAGCACTACCCAGCCGCCGCGGAAACGGGAAAGGAAAGCGGACATCTGGGGAGTGGGGCACATTTCATATACGGGGGAGGCAAAGATCAGGCCGTCTGCATCCAGAACCTTCTGCAGGTCATCAGTGATATCATCTTTCCACACGGTGCAGATGGGGCTGTTATCACGCACGCATTTGTTGCAGGCCATGCAGGGATTGATTTTCTTACCCTGAAGGGAGATGAGTTCCACTTCCACATCGCCTTCGGCCTTGGCAGCTTCCAGTGCCTGCTCCAGCGCATAGTAAGTGGCCTGCTTGCGGGGGCTGCCGCAGATACCAACGAGTTTGATCATATGAGTTCCTCCTTGTAGTATATTTGGGTCAGCATCAGATCAGTTCGCCGTTCTTGGCGATGACCTTGCCGTCTTTGATCACGAAACATCTGGGGTGCTGGGAAATGATAGCCTGTGCCGCGGAGTGTTCGCGGAAAATAGTCAGATCCGCGCGGCAGCCTTCAGCGAGACCGTAATCCTTCAGGAGACAGTTCTTGGCGGGGTTGTAAGTGCCCATGCGGAAAACGCTTTCCAGCTGGGAGGTGGTGCCGTACTGGATGCACTGGGCAGTGAAGAGGGCTTCTTCCAGCATGTCGCCGTTGCCGAAGGGACGGAAGTGGTCGCGGATATTATCGGATGCGTAAGCGATGTTTACGCCGGCTTCCAAAAACTCGTGGATGCGGGTGATGCCGCGGCGAATGGGCTGCTTATCGTTGCGGCCGCCGAGATACATGTTGCAGGAGGGAAGGGTGATGATATTGGCCCTGGCTTCTTTGGCGAGGTTGATGAGGCGGGCAGCCTCTTCATCGCTGACAGCGGCAAGGGAAGTCACATGGCCGCAGGTGAGGCGTTCGCCAAGGCCCATTTCCATGGACTTGTTGAGAACATACTCAAAGCAGCGGGCATCGGGACCGTCGAATTCATTGATGTGCAGGTCCAGAGGGAGATTATACTGTGCGGCCAGTTCAAACATAGGATCGGCTTCTTCGGCATAGGCATCGCTGCCGTAGAGGCCGGGATAGCCGGCGATGAAATCGATGAGGCCCTTTTCTGCGGCTTCGCGCCACTCCTTATCACAGGAGGGATCGTAGGGAGTGATGTTGATGACATCGATGATGCCGCGGTATTCTTCCTTCAGTTCCACCATGGCGCGCAGACCTTCCGCGCCCCAGGCTTCGTCCAGACGGACATGGCTCTTTACGGCGCAGGAACCGTTAGCGGCTTCCCAATCCAGGATCACACGGGTGCGGGCCTTGATGTTTTCACAGGCATCTTCCTTGGAAACGGAGGCCTGGAACTGAGCGGCCTGCTCTACAGCGGCGGCAAGACCGGGGGCATCCAGATCCACTGCGCTGAGGGCTTTATCCAGATGGGTGTGAGAGTCTACGAAAGAAGGGGCTACCAGCTTGCCGGTGGCATCGATCACGGTGTCTGCGGTGGCAGAGAGATCCTTGCCGATAGAAACGATCTTGCCGCCGGAGATGGCAACATCCAGCTCGTTTCCTACATCAAAAAGGTTGCCGTTTTTAATGAGAATATCATAATGACTCATAGTTTTTCCTCATCTTTCCCGAAAAATCGACGGAATCGTTTGTCATACATAGGTCAGTACAGTTTAACAGTTTTTGCGCAAAAAGTCAACAAAGGGGACATACGGCGAGGAGCAATACGGGAGTTCTTGAAATAGGGCGGAGAGTGTGCTACCATAACGGAAAAGGCAAGTATTCCGCCCTTTGCGGCGGCCGGTTTTGGAAAGTCAGGAAAAAGATGCAAAAAGATTTAACTGTGGGAACGCCGTGGAAACTGCTTCTGGGTTTCTCCCTTCCCATCATGCTGGGCAATACGCTGCAGCACTTATATAATACGGCAGATACCATTATCGTGGGAAATATTCTGGGTGAGGCGGCCCTTTCGGCCGTTGGCATCTGTTTGAGTCTCACCATGCTCTTCACCTTTGTTGCCATGGGCTTTTCCGTGGGAGCGGGGGTGCTGATCGCGCAGTATTTCGGCGCGCGTCAGGAAGCGGAAATGCGCCGCAGTGCCTCTACAGCGATTTTGCTGCTTCTGGGTATGGGCGCAGCGGCTACGGTGCTGGGCTATTTTGTCTCTCCCTATCTTCTGGAGTATGTAATCAAATGCCCGCCGGAGTTTCTTTCCATGGCGGTGGAGTATTTTCAGATCTATGCGCTGGGTCTCCTTTTCCAGTTCGGGTATAACATTGTGTCCTATGTGCTGCGAAGTGTGGGGGACAGCCGCGCTACACTGATTTTCCTTTTGGTCTCCTCGGTAATCAATGTGGGACTGGACCTTTTGCTGGTGCCGAAAATGGGCGTGGCAGGCGCGGCGTGGGCAACGGACATTGCCCAGCTTATCTCCTGCGTGGTGGCATTTATCTACATGTACCGCCGCTATCCCGTGTTCCGCTTCGGCCTGAAAGAATGGTGCTTTGATACGGCCTATGCGTGGCGCACGCTGCGGGTGGGCGCGCCTATGGCCTTCCAGCAGGTTATCGTTTCCTGCGGCTTTATGCTGCTCCAGCGCATTGTCAATGGCTTTGACTATCTGCCTGCCGCCTTTACGGTGCAGGGCCGTCTGGAAAACTACCTTCTGGTGCCCGTTCTTGCCATGCAGCAATCGCAGGCTACCTTTGCCGCTCAGAATATGGGGGCGTGCAAGCCTGAACGCGTGACGCAGGGACTTCGCCACGGCATTGTGGTTTGCCTTTGCATGTCGGCTGTGCTCTCTACCCTTGCGTATATTTTCGCGCCGGACTTAGCGGTGCTTTTTGGCGTGGAACACACCCAGTCCATTGCTTACTGCGTGGAGCATCTGCGTATTGCCTGCTTCGCGGTGCTGATTTTTGATGTGTATTATCCTGCCAGCGGCATGATGCAGGGTGTGGGCGAGGGTATGTGGTCCATGGCATCGGCGCTGATCGCCCTTTCGGTGCGCGTGGGCTTTGCGGCCATTTTTTCCACCACTGCGATTTCTTACTATGCCATCTTTTTTGCCCAGCCCGTCAGCTGGATACTGGGCGGCATCTTCTGCTACTGCGGCGTCTTTTTCCGCAAGTGGCGCACCAAGAGCCTTATTCAAAAACAGGCGTGATCATCTGAAAAGCACCCGGCTTTGCGGCCGGGTGCTTTTTTTGCCTGCAGGGAAGAAAAAGTGTAAAAGAGTTACTTTTTGTAAAAAAATAAGTTTACATAATGGTGTGGAAAAGTCTGTGGAAAATGTGTAAAACCCAGTAAAATCAATCTTTTTTCAGGTTGCATATCTGTTATTTGCGGTACAAGGTGATAACTTATCGCGCTTTCCCTGAAAATGAAAGGCTTTCGCGGAAGAATACTTGCCATTGTGGTGGAAATGGGATAAAATACACTATATATGCCCTTATTTAAAGGAGGCCGACATGGCAAAAAGCGCAAAGAAAGATTACGGCAATGAGAGTATTTCCTCCCTGAAGGGAGCTGACCGCGTCCGCAAACGCCCGGGCGTTATTTTCGGTTCCGATGGGTTGGAAGGCTGCCAGCATGCCGTTTTTGAGATCCTCAGCAACTCTATCGACGAGGCCCGCGAAGGCCACGGCAATGTCATTACCGTCACCCGCTATGCCGACGGTTCTATCGAGGTTGCCGATAACGGCCGCGGCTGCCCTGTGGAGTGGAACGAAAAAGAGGGGCGCTACAACTGGGAGCTGGTCTTCTGTGAACTTTATGCCGGCGGCAAGTACAATAACCTTGCCGGCGATAACTATGAATACTCCCTTGGCCTCAACGGCCTTGGTTCCTGTGCTACCCAGTATGCCTCCCGCTACATGGATGTTACCGTCTGCCGTGACGGTATGGAATATCATCTGCATTTTGAAAAGGGCGAGAATGTGGGCGGCCTTACCAAGAGCGAGCTGACCCACAACAAAAAGCGCACCGGCACCACCATCCGCTGGCTGCCGGATCTGGATGTATTTACCGATATCCGCATTCCTGAAGAGTATTTTACCGATGTTCTCAAGCGCCAGGCAGTGGTCAATGCCGGCGTTACCTTCCGCTTCCGCTGGGAAGAGGGCGGCAAGTTCCGCGAAGAGGATTTCGTGTATGAAAACGGTATCCGCGACTATGTCCGTGAGCTGGCAGGGGAAGACTCCCTGACGCCCCCTGTGTTCTTTGAAACCGAGCGCCGCGGCCGCGACCGTGAGGATAAGCCTGAATACAAGGTAAAGCTCAGCGTCAGCGTTGCTTTTTCCAATAAAGTGAATGTGGTGGAGCATTACCACAACTCCAGCTGGCTGGAGCATGGCGGCAGCCCCGAAAAGGCTACCCGCAGCGCCTTTGTTTCCGCTATTGACGCTTATCTCCGCCAGCAGAACAAGTATCAAAAGAGCGAGAGCAAGATCACCTTTGCCGATGTGCAGGATTGTCTCGTCCTCGTTTCCAATAACTTCTCTACACAGACCTCTTACGAAAACCAGACCAAAAAGGCTATCACCAATAAGTTCGTGCAGGAGGCGATGACGGAGTTCCTCAAGAGCTCTCTGGAGGTCTATTTCATCGAAAACCGGCTGGATGCCGAGAAGATCGCCGAACAGGTGCTGGTGAACAAGCGCAGCCGTGAAAGCGCGGAAAAGGCCCGTCTTAACATCAAGAAGAAGCTGACGGAAAAGATCGATATCGGCAACCGTGTAAAGAAATTCGTGGACTGCCGCACCAAGGATATTGCCCGCCGTGAACTCTATATCGTGGAGGGTGACTCCGCGCTGGGCGCCTGCAAGCAGTCCCGTGACGCGGAGTTCCAGGGCCTGATGCCCGTCCGCGGCAAGATCCTCAACTGTTTGAAGGTGGACTATGCCCGCATTTTCCAAAGCGAAGTCATCACCGATCTCATCAAGGTCCTTGGCTGCGGCGTGGAAGTGCAGCACAAGAGCATGAAGGATCTCAACCAGTTTGATATCAACAATCTCCGCTGGAGCAAGATCGTCCTCTGTTCGGACGCCGATGTGGACGGCTTCCAGATCCGCACGCTGATCCTCACCATGATCTACCGTCTTTGCCCCACGCTGATCCGTGAAGGGTATGTTTACATCGCCGAAACGCCCCTCTTCGAGATCACCTACAAGGAAAAGTCCACGGAAAAGACCTGGTTTGCCTATACGGAAAAGGAAAAGGCAGAGATCTGCCGTGAGCTGGAAGGCAAGAAGTATAGCGTGCAGCGCTCCAAGGGTCTTGGTGAAAACGAACCCGACATGATGTGGATGACCACCATGAATCCCGAAACGAGACGGCTCATTAAAGTCATGCCGGAAGATGCCGCGCGCACGGCGGAAGTCTTTGAACTGCTGCTGGGTGATAACCTGCAGGGCAGAAAGGACTATATCGCCAACGAAGGCTACCGTTTCCTGGATCTTGCGGACATTTCTTAAGATACGAATAAGGATAAGGACTTTCTACTATGGCAAAAAAGAAAGTAATTGATGAAAATAAGCCCAAAGTGAATAACCCCAATGTCATGGGACTTCGGGGCGAGGTGATGGAGCAGCCCATCTGCGAAACACTGGAGACCAACTACATGCCCTATGCCATGAGCGTCATTGTCTCCCGTGCCATCCCCGAGATCGACGGTTTCAAGCCCAGCCACCGCAAGCTCCTCTATACCATGTACAAGATGGGCCTTCTCACCGGCGGACGCACCAAGTCTGCCAACATCGTGGGTCAGACCATGCGCCTCAATCCCCACGGTGACGCGGCCATCTATGATACCATGGTGCGCCTTTCCAAGGGTTACGGCGCGCTGCTGCACCCCTTTGTAGACTCCAAGGGTAACTTCGGTAAGGTTTATTCCCGCGATATGGCTTGGGCGGCTTCCCGTTATACCGAGGCAAAGCTTTCCGCCATCTCTGCGGAGCTTTTCCGCGATCTGGATTTTGACGCGGTGGATTTCGTGGATAACTACGATAATACCATGAAGGAACCCTCGCTGCTGCCCACCACTTTCCCCAATGTGCTGGTGTCCGCCAATCAGGGTATCGCCGTCGGTATGGCCTCCCAGACCTGCGGCTTCAACCTTGGCGAGGTGTGCGACACTACCATTGCCTATCTCAAAAATCCCGATCATGATATCGCCAGCACGCTCCTTGCTCCTGATTTTTCCACCGGCGGCGAGCTGATCTGCGATCCGCAGGCGCTGGGTGAGATTTATCGCACGGGCCGCGGCGGCGTGAAGGTGCGGGCGAGATACCGCTATGTAAAATCCGAAAACCTCATTGAGGTCTACGAGATCCCCTATTCCACCTCTGCCGAAGTCATTATGGACAAGGTGGCGGAACTGGTAAAGGCGGGCAAGCTCAAGGAGATCAGCGATATGCGCGATGAGACCGACCTTTCCGGTCTCAAGCTGACCATTGACTTAAAGCGCGGCGTGGATCCCGATAAGCTCATGGCGAAGCTCTATAAGATGACGCCTCTGCAGGATACTTTCAGCTGCAACTTCAATATCCTCATTGCGGGCATGCCCAAAGTCATGGGCGTGCGGGAACTTCTGGAAGAGTGGTGCGCGTGGCGCAGCGAATCCGTTCGCCGCAGAGTGTACTTTACCGTTTCCAAGAAAAAGGAAAAGCTGCACCTCCTGAAAGGCCTTAAGCGCATTTTGCTGGATATCGATAAGGCCATCCAAATCATCCGCGAAACGGAAGAGGAAGCCGAAGTTATCCCCAATCTGATGATCGGCTTTGGCATCGATCAGGTGCAGGCGGAATATGTGGCGGAAATCAAGCTGCGCAACATCAATAAGGAATATATCCTCAAGCGCGTGGCGGAAACTGAAGCCCTGCGGGATGAGATCGACGATCTGGAGGATGTGCTCTCCAAGCCCCAGCGCATTAAAAAGATCATCATCGGTGAACTGGAAAATGTGAAGAAAAAGTACGCCGAGCCCCGCCGCACCGAGATTATTTACGGCCACGAAGTGGAAGAATACGATGAAGAGGAACATGTGGAAGAATATCCCGTGCATCTCTTTGTCACCCGCGAGGGCTATCTTAAGAAGATCACGCCCCAGTCTCTGCGCATGAGCGGCGAGCAGAAGGTGAAAGAAGGCGACGCGGTGAAGTGGACCTTTGAGACCACCAGCGCTGCCGAGATCATGGTCTTTACCGATAAGGCGCAGGTCTATAAGGCGCGGCTGAGCGAGTTTGAAGACTCCAAAGCCTCCGTTCTGGGCGATTATCTGCCTGCCAAGCTGGGTATGGAAGAAAATGAAAATGTCATTTATTTCATGCTGCCCGGCAAGTACGCAGGCTGGCTGCTCTTTGCCTTTGAAAACGGCAAGGTGGCAAAAATCGAGCTGAGTGCCTACAAGACCCTTTCCAACCGCCGCCGCCTTACCGGTGCGTATTGCGACAAGAGTCCCCTGCGTTCCATCCTTCCCATCGAGGAAGACTGCGAGGTGGCGCTCTATTCCACTGAGCCTCGCGTGCTCATCGTCAATACTGCCCTTATCGGCGCAAAATCCACCCGCGCAAGTCAGGGTGTTTCCGTGCTGACGGCGAAAAAGAAGCACACGCTGGATCGCCTCTGCCTGCCGGCGGAAACGGGTATCTCCAACTTCACCCGTTATCGCGGCCGTACCATCCCCGCGGCCGGCGCGCTTTTAAAGGAAGAGGACAGCGACGATAAGCAGCTGAGCCTCATCTGATTTTAAAATACCGAGGAATTCTATGAAAAAAACCATTCCCTTTGGCAAAATTCTGAAAACCTACTTTTTAGTAACGGTAGCCTGTCTGCTGTACGCTTTGAGCTTTAACTGGTTTTTCGTGCCCAACGACCTGGCATTTGGCGGGTTTACCGGTGTGGGTCAGATCATAAACGCGTATCTGCCCTTTATTTCCGTAGGTACGGTGCTGGTGGTGCTCAATACGCCTTTGTTTATCCTTGGCATGCGCCGCTTTGGCGTGGGGCTGCTGCTTTCCTCCCTTTTTGCCATGTTCTTCAGTTCCGTAGTGATCGACACCATGGGCGCTGTCGTGACCTTCGAGGCGATGGATCCGCTGCTGGCCTGCTTGTACGGCGGCGCGCTGCTGAGCGCCTCTGTGGGCATCATGATGCGCGCCGGCGCCACCACCGGCGGCACGGAGCTTTTGGCGCGGCTTTTGAAGCGCCGCTTCGGTACGCTTTCCATGGGGAGACTATGCATGATCATCGACTTTGTGGTCATTGCGCTGCACTCTATCGCCTTCGGTCATCTGGAAAACGCGCTTTACGGCGTGCTGGCCATTTTCGTTTCCTCTCAGGCTATGGACTGGGTGATCTACGGCGGCAAGGCAGCAAAAGCGGTATATATCATGAGCGATAAGCATGAAGAAATCGGCGCCATGCTTTTGAAGATGGACTTCGGTCTCACCCGCCTGCAAAGCGTCAGCGGTTACCGCGGCAAAGAGACGCAGGTGATCTTTACCGTTTGCCGCCGCGCGGAAATCGTGCCCATCAAGCAGGCGGTGATGGAAGTGGACCAGAAGGCGTTTTTTGTGGTTTGTGAGGCATATGAAGTGCTGGGCGAAGGATTCGGCGAATACTCGCCCGACGAATTGTAGGAGGAATTATGGGCTTTGAAAAAGTGAAGGAAGCGCTCGAAAAAAGAGGCTTTTGCGTTTCTGTTTTTGCCGCGGCAAAAGAGGCGGCAGATTATCTCAACCGTGAGATCGACGGCGTCAGCGTAGGCCTTGGCGGTTCTGTTACCCTGAAAGACATGTGCCTTGGTGAAAGTCTTGCCGCCCATAACGAGATTTACTGGCATTGGGCCATTCCCGAAGGGAAGACCAAGGCCGATGTGCTGCTTGCCGCCCAGAGCGCGGATGTCTATCTCCTCTCTGTAAACGGCCTTGCTGAAACGGGTGAGATCATCAATATCGACGGTACGGGCAACCGTATTTCCGCCGCGCTGTACGGCCATAAGAAGGTTTACTTTGTGGTGGGCAAGAATAAGATCGCCCCTACATATGAAGAAGCGCTCCATCGTGCCCGTAATATTGCCGCCCCTAAAAACTGTGTGCGTCTGGGTTTGAAAACGCCCTGTGCCGCCAAGGCGGATAAGTGCTATGACTGCGCTTCTCCCGACCGCATCTGCTGCGGCCTCAGCGTTCTTTGGACAAAGATGCTGGGCGCGGACATGGAAGTGGTCCTTATCGACGAAGAACTGGGATATTAAAGAATAAAAACATGGAAAATAGCAAAAAGACCCTTGACAAAGGATTGGGCCTTTGCTATACTTATCCATGTTCCGCGGGCGTAGCTCATCCGGTAGAGCGCCACCTTGCCAAGGTGGAGGTAGCGAGTTCGAGCCTCGTCGCCCGCTCCAAACCCTGAACGCAAATGCGTTTGGGGTTTTTCTTTTGCCATAAAAAAGCTCCGCTTGATTTCAAGCGGAGCTTTTTATTTTATCCCAGTTTTTTCAGGAAGTTGCCTGTGATACCGATACCTTCCTGCACAGTGAAAAAGGCGTTGGGATCCACGGCGCGGACGGTGGCCCTCAGATCATCGATCTCGTACTTGGAAACGCAGACGCAGAGGATGCGGACGCCTTCCTGCGTATAAGCGCCGACACCTTCCCAGTAGGTGACGCCGCGGCCCGTGCGGTCCATGATCTCGCGGGGCAGTTCATCAGAATCGTTTTTGGTGAAGATCAGCACCTGCACATTGATGGTCTGCTGGTGAGAGCGGTCCACAAGGATGGAAGTGAAGACCATGTAGATGACGGAATAGATCACGGTGGTCACATCGAAAAGGAAGAAACAGAGGATATAGAGCAGGGCATTGAAGCTCAAAGAGAAGCGCCCCACGGTAAAGCCTGTGCCCCGCTTGGTGAGGCAAAGCCCCACGATATCCAGACCGCCGCCGCTGCAGCCGCAGGTCAGAGCGAGACCTGCGCCGGTGCCGAAGCAAATGCTGCCCAAAAGACAGCAGGTAAGGGGATCGCTGACAAGAGGGGTTGCGGGGATGGGGATGATGGAGAGGAAAAGGGTGCTGGCGGTGGTGCAGACCAGGGTTTTGCCCACAAAAGCCTTGCCCAGTTCCTTGAAAGCGATGAGGAAAAGCGGGATATTAAGGACATAGTAGATAAGGCCTGCGATATCGAAGCTTCCCAGCTGCAGACCCAGATTTTGGACCAGCAGCGTGCGGATCAC
>JAFQLA010000066.1 GCA_017396725.1 Oscillospiraceae bacterium | reverse complement strand
TCATAAAGCGAATCCTGCTTATTGCCGAAGCCGCCGCCCACATAAGGCTTTACCACGCGAATATCGCCCCAGGGACGTCCCAGCGCCTGACCGACGGTGCGGCGCACAATGTGGGGGATCTGGGTGGAAGAAACCACCACGACACGGCCGCCCTCTTCATAAGCGAAGCAGCCGTGATTTTCAATGTGGCAGTGCTGCACGACAGGCGTATCGTACCAGCCTTCCACGCAGATGAGGCCTTCTTCCTCAATAGCCTTCTGATAGTCGCCATTGCGGATCGAAGTCTTCTTGAGGATATTGCCGGGATAATCATCATGAAGCTGCGGCGCGCCCTCTTCCATGGCTTTATGCACATCCAGCACACAGGGCAGTTCTTCATATTCCACTTTCAACGCGCGCACAGCCTGAATGGCAGAAACCTCATCCTCAGCGATAACTGCTGCCACTTCATCACCGTAATAGCGAACATGGCGGTTCAAAAGAAGACGGTCCGCCACATCCTGATGCTCCGGATCCATGCTCCAGGGATGGCCTGCGGTCGGGAAGGGGATATTCGGCACATCGAAGCAGGTCAGAATTTTTACCACGCCGTCGATCTTCTCTGCTTCCGAAGTATCGATCGACTTCACGAAGCCGTGTGCGATAGTAGAGTGCTTGATTCTCACATAGAGAGCATCCTTGGGCATACGGTCTTCATAATATTGCGTTCTGCCTGTGACTTTATCATAGGCGTCTACGCGGATCTCGCTCTTGCCAATGGCACCCATAAACTCAACCTCCTTATACGAACTCTTTGCAAAATTTGGTAATTTTGCAAAAAATAAATTATTGCTACTAAATCTTATTTAGTATTATAGCACCTATTTTATAAGATTTCACTATTTTTTGTAAAAAATATTGAAAAATTTTTTGGTAAACTAAATTTTTGTCAATATTGTATACTGCAGGCGGTATTTATGCTACAATATGCACAGAAAGAAGAAAGATGAGGGGATGCTATGGCTTCACTGAAACTGGGCTGTCTTGTAATGGCCGCCGGAAATGCCAAAAGATTCGGCGCCAATAAGCTTGCCGCCGATTTTGGAGGGCAGTCTCTCATCACGCTGGCGCTGCGCGTGATCCCGCAGCACCGCTTCGCCCGCATCACTATGGTGACGCAGTATGAGGAAATGGCAAGTGCCGCCGCCGAATTCGGGTTTGATGTGATTTACAATCATCATCCCGACTGGGGCATCAGCCACACCGTAGCCTTGGGCACAGAGGCCATGCAGGAGTGCGATGCCATCATGTATCAGGTCTCCGATCAGCCCCTTCTCCGCAGGGAGAGCATTGAGGCGCTGTGCGACCTCTATTGCGCCAATCCCGAAAAAATCGTTTCCTGCAGCCATGGCGGCGTCCGCGGCAATCCCTGCATCTTCCCCGCCCGCTTTTTCCCCGAGCTCATGGCACTTCAGGGTGACAAGGGCGGCGGTGCGGTGATCCGCCGGCACGAAGAGGACCTGCTCCTCTGTGAAGTCGGTGCCGCAGAACTGGGAGACGCAGATACTCCCGAAGCATTGGAAGCGCTGAAAAAAGAACGGTAAAAACAAAACGCACTGTCTTTCGACAGTGCGTTTTTTATTTACTTCTTTGCGTAAGGCGTGTTCACCAACGGCAGGTGATATTCTCTTTCTCCGTTGAGACGGAAATACGCATCCGCAATGGCAGGCGCCGTGGGAATAGAGGTGATCTCACCGATACCGATAGCACCGCCGGCAATATTAAGACCCGGCTTATCGATGACAATGGCCTTGATTTCCGTCGGGATCTGATTTGCGCGGAAGAGGCCGAGAGTACCATACTTTGCCGTGGGCTTGCAGTTTTCATCAATGGGATAGCGCTCGGTGAGAGCGTAACCCATGCTCATGACCACGCCGCCTTCGATCTGGCCTTCGCAGCTGAGAGGATTGATGGCCTTGCCTACGTCATGGGCTGCCACCATCTGTTTCACGCGGCCCGTTTCCTTATCCAAAATACAGATCTGTGTAGCATAGCCGTATGCCACATGGGAAACAGGATTGGGCACATCCGCGCCCAGAGGATCGGTCTTGGCGAGATACTCACCGTAGAACTCCTGACCGATGAGATCGGCAAGGGTCTTTCCCCGCAGTGCCTCGACCAGCTTTTCGCAGGCTCTGCGGCAGGCTTCGCCCGTGACCATGGTCTGGCGGGAACCGGAAGTATCGCCGCTGTCGGGGGCGATCCAGGTGTTGTTGCGCTCATATACGATATCGCTGCGCTTGAGGCCCGCAAAGGTAACGATCATCTGCACAAGAACCGTGCCCAGACCCTGACCGATGCAGGATGCGCCGCTGTAGATATGGAGTTTGGCATCCTCTTCCACAATAAGCTTGCAGCGGCCCCAGTCGGGAAGGCCAACGCCGACGCCTGCATTCTTCATAGCGCAGCCAAGGCCCACAGGATCGCCTGCAGCCACAGCCGCATCATAGTAAGGTTTCACCGCCTCCAATGTTTCCACAAGGCCCGTTTCCGCGCCCACGATCTGCCCGTTGGGCAGCACACCGCCGGGACGGATGGCATTGCGGTAGCGGATCTCCCAGGGGCTGATACCCACGATATCGGCCATCTCGTTCAAAAGCGTTTCCGTGCAGAAGCAGGTCTGTGTCACGCCGAAGCCGCGGAAGGCGCCGGCAGGGGGATTGTTGGTGTAGTACGCCCAGCCTTCGATCTCGAAGTTTTGATAGGCATAAGGGCCGGCCGCATGGGTGCAGGCACGCTCCAGAACAGGGCCGCCCAAAGAGGCAAAAGCACCGGTATCGGAAATGACCTTAGCCTTCACGCCCTGAATGATGCCGTTTTCGTCACAGCCCATGGTAAAGTCCATCTTCATACTGTGGCGCTTGGGATGCACCAGAATGGATTCCTGACGGCTCAGCTTTACCTTTACAGGCACCTTCAGCACATGGGCGATAAGACCTGCGTGGTGCTGCACCGACATATCCTCCTTGCCGCCGAAACCGCCGCCAACCAGCATGTTCTGCACCTTGCACTTTTCGTGGTCAAGGCCCAGCATTGCCGCGCACTCATGGAGCGTGGTGTGGGCGCTCTGGTCGGAAGTAAGGATCATCACGCCGCCGTCCTCGGTGGGATAGGCAACAGCGCATTCAGGTTCCAGAAAAGCATGTTCCGTCCAGGGAGTGGTAAAGCTGCGGTGGATCACATGCTTTGCGTTTTTGATAGCCTCTTCGGCATTGCCGCGGGAAACATATTTATGTGCCTGCACATTGCTTGTGGTATTTTCAAACACCAAAGGCGCGTTTTCCGCAGCGGCTTCTTCGGGATTATGCACCGCAGGCAACACCTCGTACTCCACCTTCACCAGCTTCTTGGCTGCCTCCAGCGTTTCGAGGTCACGGGCGCAAACCAAAGCCACACTGTCGCCCAGATAATGAGTAAGCTCACCCACACCGATCAAAGTGGGCTGATCCTTCTGAATATGGCCCACCATCACCTGACCGGGGATATCTTTCGCCGTCAGCACGCCTACCACGCCGGGCAGCGCTTCTGCCTCGGAGGTATCGATGGAGAGCACGCGGGCACGGGGATACTGACTGCGGACCGCGCTGCCGTAGCACATACCGTCCATATAAATATCGTCACAGAATACGCCAAAGCCCTGCACCTTTTCCGCCACATCCAGGCGGTGCACTCTCTGGCCGATCTGCCAATCCTCAGTAGCGGGCTCGGGAAGCTTGCCTTCACGGAAGATCTTAGCCGCCAGCAAAATACCGTCGATGATCTTCACATAGCCGGTGCAGCGGCAGATATTGTTGCGGATAGCGAAAGCCGCTTCTTCACGGGTGGGATCGGGGTTCACATCCAAAAGCGCCTTGGCGCTGATCACCATGCCGGGGATACAGAAGCCGCACTGTACAGCGCCCGCTTCACCAAAGGCAAAGGTATAAACCTCTTTTTCCCACGCGGAAAGACCCTCCACCGTGATGATGGTCTTGCCTTCCAGCTTATCTGTGGAAGGGACGCAAGCCTTGGTAGCCTTACCGTCGATCAGCACATGGCAGGTGCCGCAGGCACCTTCGCTGCAGCCGTCTTTCACGGAGGTAAGATTCAGTTCATCACGGAGAAAGCGGATCAGTTTCTGATTTTTCTCCACACTGACGCTCTGGCCATTTACGATAAAGTTTGCCATATCATTCTCTCCTTTGCTCCGGAATTTTCGCCAAGTAAAAAAGATATTAAAATTATTGTTTTAATTATACAGGATATGCACCCGTTTTTCAATAAAATACCTAAAAATTTTTTAGTTTTCATAAATCTTTTTGCAGAATAGCGACAAATCCCCTTGACTTTCCATGCATTTTCGCCTATTTTGGGATAGGTTGTTTTCCACTTTTGTGGATTTGCACAACAACGAATTTATATTCCGCCCAATCCCCAATTATATTTAATAAAAATTCATTATGCATGCATAAACCACTTGATTTATTCATTTTTACGGGGTATTATATGCATATCATTAAAATTGCACACCTTATTTAATTCTTTCAGCGAGGCATATTACCATGAAACGCGTATTTATTGACGGCAGCGCCGGCACCACCGGTCTTAGAATATTTGAGCGGCTCAGCGACAGAAAGGACATCTCCCTCATCCGTCTGAGCGAAGAACTGCGAAAAGATCCCGCAGCCCGAAAAGGCGCCATGGAAAGCGCGGATATTGTTTTCCTGTGCCTGCCTGATGACGCGGCCCGCGAGTCTGTGAGCCTTTTGGAAAGCAGCGATACCGTTGTGATCGATACCTCCACCGCGCACCGCACGGCCGAGGGCTGGGCTTACGGTTTTGCCGAGCTTTCCGCGGCGCACCGTGAAGCTATCGTCTCTTCCAAGCGCATTGCCAATCCCGGCTGCCACGCAAGCGGCTTTATCGCAGGGGTATTCCCTCTGGTGCATCACGGTGTCCTCTCCCCTGACTTCCCCCTGACCGCCTATTCCCTCACCGGCTACAGCGGCGGCGGCAAGAAGCTCATTGCGGAATATGAGGATCCTCAGCGCGATGTGCGCCATGAGAGTCACCGCATCTACGGTCTCACGCTGGCCCACAAGCACCTGCCTGAAATGACCAAAGTCTGCGGCCTTGCTCAGGCCCCTGTCTTCTCCCCCATTTTGGGTGATTTCTACAGCGGCATGGCAACCACCGTGCTGCTCCCCGGTTTTGACGCAAAGACCGTTTGGGAATGTCTCAGCGAGCATTACGCAAATCAGAAGCTCTTAAGCGTTGCTCCTCTCGGCGGCGATGAAAGCGTGATTTATGCCAGCACCTATTCCGGCAAAGATACCATGCGCATCATCGTAAACGGCCACGAAACCCAGACCACCGTCACCGCTCTTTTTGACAATCTCGGCAAGGGTGCCTCCGGCGCCGCTATCGAGAATATGAATATCGTCATGGGCGTGGACGAGACTACGGGTCTGGAAATTTGAGAAAGAAGGATATGACTATGAAAATCGTAAACGGCGGCGTTTGCGCCGCAAAAGGATATACGGCTTCCGGCGTGCATTGCGGCATCCGCCACAACCGCACCAAGCGCGATGTAGCTCTCATTTACAGCGAAGTGCCCGCCAGCGCCGCTGCGGTTTACACCACCAACCTCGTCAAGGGCGCTCCTTTGACCGTCACCAAAAATAATATCGCCAACGGCATCGCACAGGCTGTGATCTGCAACAGCGGCAACGCCAACACCTGCAACGCAGACGGCATCGAGATCGCCGAAAAGATGTGCGCTCTGGCAGGCAGTGCCCTCTCCATCCCCGCTTCCGATGTGATCGTTGCCTCCACCGGCGTCATCGGCCAGACTCTGGACATCACCCCCATTGCCAACGGCATGGATGAACTGGCAAAGGGCCTTTCCAAGGATGGCAGCCCTCTAGCAGCCGAAGCCATCATGACCACCGACACCGTTCCCAAGGAAATCGCCGTGGAATTTGAAATCGGCGGCAAGACCTGCACTCTGGGCGGCATCGCCAAGGGCAGCGGCATGATCCATCCCAACATGGCTACCATGCTGGTCTTCCTCACCACCGACGTTGCCATCAGCCCCGAAATGCTGCGCAAGGCACTCACCGGTGACATCCAGAACACCTTCAATATGATCAGCGTAGACGGTGACACCTCCACCAATGACATGGTCTCCATCATGGCAAACGGCATGGCAGGTAATGAGCAGATCACCGCTGAGGGCGAAGATTTCACCGCTTTCATGGCAGCTCTCAATTCCGTTACCGTGTGGCTCTGCCGCCGCATCGCAGGCGACGGTGAAGGCGCCACCAAGCTTCTGGAATGCCGCGTTACCGGCTCCAAGAGCGAAGCCATGGCTAAGACCGTTGCCAAGAGCGTTATCTGCTCCTCTCTCACCAAGGCTGCCATGTTCGGCGCTGACGCCAACTGGGGCCGTGTACTCTGCGCCATTGGCTACAGCGGCGCGGATGTGGATGTCAACAAGGTAGATGTTGCTTTCCGCTCCCCCAAGGGCACCGTCTCCGTGTGCAAGAACGGCGCCGGCATCCCCTTCTCCGAAGAGATTGCCAAGGAGATCCTTCTGGAAAAAGAAATCGAGATCCTCGTTGACCTCAACGACGGTGACGGCTGCGCCACCGCATGGGGCTGCGACCTTACCTACGATTATGTAAAGATCAACGGCGACTACAGAACCTGAGGTGAATCGACATGCCTTTGAATATTACCAACGCGCAGCGCGCGGAGATCCTGACTCAGGCGCTGCCTTACATTCAGAAATACTACAATAAGATCGTCGTAGTGAAATACGGCGGCAACGCCATGATCGATGAGCAGCTCAAAGCGCAGGTCATGGAGGACATGGTCCTTCTGCACCTCATCGGCGTGAAGGTAGTCCTCGTTCACGGCGGCGGCCCCGAGATCACCAACATGCTCAACCGCGTGGGCAAGAAGACTGAGTTTATCAACGGTCTTCGCGTCACCGACAAGGAGAGTATGGAGATCGTGCAGATGGTGCTCTCCGGCAAGATCAATAAGGGCCTTGTAAACCTTCTGGAAGCCAACGGCGGCAAAGCCATGGGCATCTCCGGTGTGGACGGCCATATGATCGATGCTTCCGCCAAGGATCCCGATCTGGGCTTTGTGGGCAAGATCAACTCCGTCAACATCCAGCCCGTTTTGGACCTTCTGGACCGCGGTTATATCCCCGTTATTTCCACCATTGGCTGCGATATGGAAGGCAATACCTATAATATTAACGCTGACACCGCTGCGGCATGGATCGCAGGCCAGCTGCAGGCCGAATGCCTTATCAGCATGACCGACATCGCCGGCGTTCTGCGGGATAAGGACGATCCTTCCTCCCTGATCCCCGCCATCACCATCAGCGAAGCTACTGAGCTTTTCCGCCAGAACGTCATCTCCGGCGGCATGATCCCCAAGGTAGATTGCTGCATTGAAGCCATCCTCCGCGGTGTAAAGAAGGTATTCATTATGGACGGCCGCGTGCCTCACTCCATCCTCATCGAAACTCTTACTGATGAGGGCAGCGGCACCATGGTCACAGGAGACGATTACTATGCAAATGAAAACAACGAAAGAGCTTGATAACGAATATATCGCCCATACCTATGCCCGTTTCCCTGTAGAGATCGTCTCCGGCAAGGGTTCCATTATGGTGGATGATTCCGGCAAGGAATATATCGACATGGGTACCGGCATCGCCGTAAACATCTTCGGCATGGCAGATGATGAATGGGTCGCTGCTGTGGAAGCACAGCTCCACAAATTCCAGCACACTTCCAACCTCTACTACACCGCTCCCTGCGCGCAGCTGGCCCAGATCCTCTGCGCCCGCACGGGTATGAAGAAGGTCTTCTTCGCCAACTCCGGTGCCGAGGCCAATGAATGTGCCATCAAGGTGGCTCGCAAGTATGCCGCCGAGAAAAAGGGCAGCGACTATTACACTATCGTGACCCTTATCAATTGTTTCCACGGCCGCACCATCACCACCCTCGCCGCTACCGGTCAGGATCACTATCACGAGGAGTTCACCCCCCTCACCCCCGGTTTTGTCTACGCTGAGGCCAACAATCTGGAAAGCGTCAAAAAACTGGTAGAGGAAAACAAGGTAGCTGCCATCATGTTTGAAGCTGTGCAGGGTGAAGGCGGCGTGCTGCCCCTGACTCCCGAGTTTGCGCAGGGTCTTGCCAAGATCGCTGAGGAAAACGACATTCTCCTCATCTGCGACGAGGTGCAGACCGGCAACGGCCGCACCGGCGCTCTTTACGGTTACATGAATCTGGGCATCACCCCTGATGTGGTCACCACGGCCAAGGGCCTTGGCGGCGGTCTCCCTCTGGGCGCCTGCATGATGGGCGAAAAGGTGAAGGACACCTACCAGCCCGGTATGCACGGCTCCACCTTCGGCGGCAACCCCGTTTGCTGCGCCGGCGCTGTGAACATTTTGAACCGTATCGATGATAAGCTTCTTGCCGAAGTGCAGGAAAAGTCCCGCTACATCGTAGAGACCCTCACCGGCAAGAGCGGCATCAAGTCCATCTCCGGCATGGGTCTGATGCTGGGCATCCAGACCGAAAAGAAGGCCGGCGATATCGTGGCTGCCTGCCGTGAAATGGGCGTTCTGGTGCTGACGGCAAAGGACAAGGTCCGTCTGCTGCCCCCCCTGAACATCCCCATGGATACTCTCAAGAAGGCTGTAGCCGTCATTGAAAAGGCCTGCGCCGTTGAATAAAAGAAAAAGCTGAGGCAACTGCCTCAGCTTTCTTTTTTCACTTTATCCAGCACTTTCTTATAGGGCATCAGCATGCCTTCAGTCATCTTGCTGCCGGCCTTTGCCTTGAGTTTGGGATTTGTCATCAGCGCGCCCACAAGGTACATCGCCAGCATTCTGCCGGGCTTCTTTTGAGGGAAGTCATACTGCCCGTGAGATTTATAGAACTTATGATCCGCCCGCATCATGCCCTGCATCTGCCAGATGAGATCGCGGAAGATCTTCATGCCGCCCACACCGTAAAAATTCTGAGGGGGCACATAGCTGTTCTCCAGCGCATAAGCAAGCTTTTCCGCAAGGGCATCGATCTCACCGTCAGGATCGCGCTCATCGGTAGCAACGCCTGCCAGGAAGTTACCGCCTACCTGGGCGCGGCCCTCAACGATCATCCGCAGATTGGTCTCTCTTTGATAATCACCGCTGACAAGATAGCCTACGGGAGAACCCATGGTAACCGTGCGGTGTCCATTGCAGAACTGGCGGTCATCATAGAGTTTAAAAAGTGCGCCCATAGAATGATCCTTCACGGAAAAGGCATAGACAATAGCCTGCGCCGTCTGGATCTTTTCCCGCAGGAAAGCATCAAACCCATCGGTATACACGCATTTTCCCGTCACCGCGCAGTTAAAGCAGCCAAGGCAGCCGCCGCGGAAGGGGTATTCCCGCAGATTCACACCGCGGGTCTTAAAGGGCGCTACAGCACAAAAACGCCCGATCATGCGCGCAAGGGAGTTCTCCTCCTCACCGCAGTCAGTAACAATGACCACATCCCCTGTTTTTTCACCTGCTCTCGCCGCAGGAATGCTCACAGGCATTCTCTCCCCGCTCTGCCGCGCTTCTTCCACAGGCTCAAATCGGCCGTTTTCCACGCTCCAGATCACGAAGTTAAAAAAGTTTTCCGCTTCCTTGCGCCCCTTTTCCGAGAGGAGGTCATCCATATCGGCAGAAAGGCCCTGCACATAGGAAAGTTTCAGATCGCCGCAGTTATCCTGCACATAGCGGTGCGCCGTCACATCATAAAAATGCTTGGAGGTTGTGATCTGGGTAGCGCACTTGCCCTTGAGTTCCACACCGCTTTCTTTTACCAATTCGATGAACCAGTGCAGCTGGCTGGGAGCGATAAAGGTATACACGGGATAAGAAAAAAGCAGCAGATCTGCTCTTTCCAACGCCTCTCGAGCAGGGGAAAAATCCCTTTCCAGCGCCTTGATGCCGGCGCCCACATGGAGGTATTCAAATGTATGTTCGCCGTGCAGAGCCTCCAGATACAAAGCCGTCTGCAGTGTTACACTGTTTTTCCCCTTGGGGCTTCCGTTCAGCACAAGAATATTCATGTTCTCTCTCCTTTCCGCCTGCCGCGGTGTACCCCCTATGTTACCTTGTTTCAACAAAAAAGACAAGGGCAATAAACCCTTGTCTTTAGAAATCAAATCACAATTGGCAATACCGGTCTGACTGCAGAGGATCACATGATCGCCCTCCATCATCATCAGATCGCCATGAGGCACCAGCATGGTGCCGTTGCGCTTGAGATGGGAATACCGGTCAACAAAACCCGCGGAAATAATACCGGTGGAGATATCCACCACACCGACGTCCGGGATGGTGATGGGATAAATATCACCGTAACCGATGGTAAGCAGCGTGGATACCTCCCACCAAATATCAAAAAAGACAGCAGATACGAACCACACAGAAAATGCGGAACACCTCCGGCGAAAGACATTTTTATTATCATAGCAGAGTTTTTCCAATTGAAATACCCGTTTTTCGAACATTTCCTCGAAAACGGGTTTCTCTTATAAACAACGCCACATTCCTATGCCGCGCTCACAATTAAAAAATAGTTTTCTCCCTTTTGGATATCAAAAGTATCTGCCGCGTTCTCCGGCATTATGCCCGCAGAGGGGCGAAACTGTT
>JAFQLA010000065.1 GCA_017396725.1 Oscillospiraceae bacterium | reverse complement strand
GAATCTCAAACCCCTTTTGATGCAGCCTCCCGTAAAGGGCCATGTGACTATGGGTCTCGACCCCGGCTATTCCCACGGCTGCAAGGTGGCGGTGGTGGACGGCACAGGTAAGGTGCTGGATACCGCTGTGGTCTATCCCACTTTCGGCGAGCGCCAGAAGAAGGATGCCATCACCAAGCTTTCCGCCCTTATCCGCAAGTATCATGTAGAGCATATCGCCATCGGCAACGGTACCGCCTCCCGTGAGACGGAAGCTATGGCCGTGGAAATGATCCGCAGCCTCAGCGGCGTGAGCTATATGATCGTCAACGAAGCGGGCGCGTCCGTTTATTCCGCATCCAAGCTGGCGGCAGAGGAATTCCCTGAATATGATGTGAATCTCCGCTCCGCCGTTTCTATTGCCCGCCGCCTGCAGGATCCGCTGGCAGAACTGGTGAAGATCGATCCCAAGGCCATCGGCGTGGGCCAGTATCAGCACGATATGCCCCAGAAACGGCTGGACGAGACCCTTGGCGGCGTGGTGGAAGACTGCGTAAACGCTGTGGGCGTGGATGTGAATACCGCATCCCCTTCGCTCCTTAGTCATGTGTCGGGCCTCAACGGCACCACGGCTAAGAATATTGTGAAATACCGTGAAGAAAACGGCGCATTTACCACCCGCAAGCAGCTTTTGAAAGTGCCCAAGCTCGGCCCCAAGGCTTTTGAACAGTGCGCGGGCTTCCTGCGCGTGCCGGAAAGCCGGGCCGTGCTGGACAATACCGGCGTCCATCCCGAATCCTACGCAGCGGCGGAAAAGCTCCTTGCGTGCTGCGGCTATACCATGGCGGATGTGGCGGCAGGCAAGATAGGCGATCTTGCCCAGCGTGTGAAGGCGCAGGGCGAAGAGGCCCTTGCCGCACAGTGCGGCTGCGGTGTGCCCACACTGCAGGATGTGGTGAAAGAACTGCTTAAGCCCGGCCGCGATCCCCGTGATGAGCTGCCCGCGCCCATTCTCCGCACCGATGTGCTTGAGATGAAGGATCTCAAGGCTGGTATGGTGCTCACCGGTACGGTGCGCAATGTCATCGACTTTGGCGTATTTGTGGATATCGGTGTCCATCAGGACGGTCTTGTTCATATTTCTCAGGTCTGCAACCGCTTTATCAAGCATCCTTCCGAAGTAGTATCGGTAGGCGATGTGGTAAAGGTCGTGGTGCTGGATGTGGAGGAGAAGAAAAAGCGCATCTCCCTTTCCATGCGTCAGGTGCCCAAAGAATAAAAGAAAAAGAGCTCTCGTCGAAAGACGAGGGCTCTTTAATTTATACCAGAAGCTCCAGCGCATGATGGAGATTATCGATATGCACTTCGGGCGCGCTGGGGGCATACTCACCGTCCAGCGACCGGGGAAGATCTTCTTTTGTCTGCACCGTCACATGGCTTACATGGCGGAAAATAAGGTAGGGTGAGGCAAAATTCTGCCGCACTGCCGCGTCCAGAAGGCCCTGCAGGTCGGCAAGACTTTTGGGCAGGGGGATGAGCAGCAGTTCAAACTTTCCGTCTCCCATGTCCACAAGGCTGGGATCGATCTTCATGAGACCGGCAACAGAGGTGGAGTTGGTGATGGCGCCGAAAAGGAATTCGCCTTCAAAGTATTCACCGTCCGCCTCCACCTTGACACGGTAGGGACGAAGGGTATCAAGATCCTTGACGCCTTCGAGAATATAGGCAAGATGGCCCAGTGCGTTTTTGGCGCTTTGGGGAGCGGCATAGGAGGCACGGGTAAAAGCGCCGAAGGAGGCGACATAGGCAAAAAGCCGCTGGTTGAATTTGCCGATGTCCAGTTTGCGGGGCGTATGGCGCCAGACTGCCTGTGCAGCTATTTCGGGATTGGAGGATAGGGCGAGGCTGGCGGCAAAATCGTTGGTGCTGCCGGCGGGAAGGTAGCACAGCAGAGGCTGAGTGGAAAGCTGCATGATGCCGTTGATGGTCTCATTCAGCGTTCCGTCGCCGCCGCAGCAGGCGATCACATCGTAATGCATGCCGTTTTGCGCCACATAGCGGGTGGCATCGCCCCGGCCATCCGTCTGGTGGACGGAGATGAGATATCCGGCGGCAGAGAAAACGGAGACTGCCTCAAAAAGAGGAGCAGCGGATTTCTTCTTGCCTGCCCGGGGGTTGACAATAAAAAGAAGAGATTTTGCCATGATATTGCCTTTCTTAAAATTGCCCAAATAAAAAACACACAAGTTGAAAGAAGGGCAAAATGCGCCTTCGCAAGGCATTATAACACAGGGAAAGAAGTATTGCAATTGGGAACTAAAATGGGTATTATGGTATTATAACAAGGAAAACACAGAAAAGGCAGGTGTGAACAGGGCATGAAAAGATACATTGCATGGGGGCTTACCGCGCTTTTGACGGTGTGCGCTATCCTCGTAGTTTATGATACCTTTTTCTCCACCGGCACGCTGATCGTTTTTGCCAAAAAGCTGCTGGAGGTCTCTATGCCGGTGTTGTACGGCGTGTTCCTTGCCTTTTTGCTTGCACCGCTGGTGAATAAACTGGAAGAGTATTTCCTCAAGCCGCTTTTCCGCCGCTATCTGAAAACCGAGAAATTTAAAAATAGAGGCATCCGCGCCCTGAGCATTCTCGTTACCATGTGTTTTATGGGGCTTTGCGTGTATCTTCTTTTCCGAATTCTTATTCCGCAGCTGATGGACAGTGCCAAGGTGCTCATCAATAACGCTGAAGAGTATTACAACACGGTCTATGCCTGGATCAAGCATCTTCTGGAAAACAATCCTGAACTGGAGCGCTGGGTGCTGGATCTGCTGGACGGTTATTTCGGTGACCTGCAATCCTGGATCACGCGGGTCATGCCTCAGGCGCAGCAGATCCTCGTAGCGGTTACGGATGGCGTTTGGAGCGTCATCACCTTTGCCATGGATCTTGTGGTGGGCGTGATCGTGTCCATTTACCTGCTCTATACCAAAGAAAGCTGTCTTGCCAGCAGCCGCCGCGCGGTTTCTGCCCTCTTTAAGGAAGGGACCACGGCGTTGGTGCTCAAGTGCGCTGAGCGGGCCAACTTCATTTTCGGCGGATTTGTCCGCGGCAAGCTGCTGGACTCCCTGATCATTGGGTTCCTCTGCTATTTGGGTACCACTATTTTGAATATGCCCTACGCGCCCCTTGTGAGTCTGATCGTGGGCGTTACCAATGTGATCCCCTTCTTTGGACCGTTTTTGGGTGCTATCCCCAGCGCGTTCCTCATCTTGCTGGTGAGCCCCATCAAATGTCTCTATTTCATTATTTTTGTTTTCCTGCTTCAGCAGTTTGATGGAAATATTCTGGGCCCCATGATCCTGGGCGATTCCACCGGTATTTCCAGCTTCTGGGTCATCGTTGCTATTCTGGTAGGCGGCGGTTTCTTCGGGGTGGCAGGTATGTTTTTCGGCGTGCCTGTTTTCGCGTGCTGCTATGCGGCTTTCCAGGCATATGTGGAATTCCGGCTGAAAGAAAAGGGAAAACCCGTTGCTCTTGAAGATTATACGAAGGAACAGTAAGAGGCAAGGGAACGGTGTCGGATACGGAATAAAAAATGGGCGGCAATGCCGCTCATTTTTATATTGCCAAAAATATAACTGAGAGGTATAATAGATTGGCTTGGCATGAAAATGCCGAGAAAAACTGAATATGGTAGGAAAATTTGTTGTCAGATGCAAAAATGCATCGAAAGGAGAAACCATGGCAAAAAGAATCCTCAGTATTTTCCTTCTGGCGGCTTTGATGAGCGCTGTACTCTGCTCCTGCGGAGGCGGCAGCACGGATGAGCAGCCCGGAAATGACGGCAGCAATGTTTCTACCGGAGAGAGTGTCCACGGCGGTGAAATTACCGTGGGCATTGCTCAGGACCTGGAAGATAGTCTTGACCCGCATAAAACCGTAGAGGCAGGAACTAAAGAGGTCTTGTTCAACGTGTATGAAGGTTTGATGAAAGCTACTTCAAGCGGTGAACTTATCCCTGCGGTTGCCGAAGACTATGATATTTCCCCCGAAGAAACTCAATATACCTTTATCCTGCGTGAGGGTATCAAGTTTCATAACGGCGAGAATGTGACCGTAGAGGATGTTGTATACTCTATCGAACGCTGCGCCGACACATCAGAGGGAGAAGCTCTGGTGCCGGCGCTTTCTTGTGTCCAATCCGTAGAAGCAACTGACGAAAAAACCGTAGTGATCACCATTGATCAGCCCAATAATGAGTTTTTGGCGTATCTCACCTGCGCCATCATTCCCAAGGACTACGATCAGCAATCCACCGCGCCTGTCGGCACCGGTCCTTTCCGCTTCGTGTCCCGTGTTGCGCAGGATAATATCGTCCTTGAGCGCTTTGCGGAGTATTGGGGCACTCCCGCTTACCTGGATAAGGTGACTTACAAGGTGGTGGAAAACGCGGATGTTATGATGATGTCTTTGCAGAACGGCGTCATCGACCTTTGCGCGCACCTGACCGCCGCGCAGGTTGCCCAGCTGGGTGATGATTACAATGTGCTGGAAGGCACCATGAATCTGGTGCAGGCCATTTATCTCAACCACAATGTGGAACCCCTCAATGATGAACGCGTGCGCCAGGCCCTGTGCTACGGTATGAACCGCCAGACGGTGATGGATTTCATTGCCGGCGGTCACGGCACGGCTGTTGGCACAAGTATGTACCCCGCTTTTGAAAAGTATCATCTGCCCGAGCTGGTGGATTACTATCCCTATGATGTGGCCAAGGCCAAGGAACTGCTGGCAGATGCCGGTTATCCCGATGGCTTTGAGCTGACTATCCGCGTGCCCGACAACTATCAGCCCCATATCGATACCGCGCAGGTAGTCAAGGAACTCTACCGCGAGATCGGCGTGGAGGTGACCATTGAACCTATCACCTGGACCACATGGGTCAACGATGTTTATGTGGGCCGTGATTTTGAGGCGACTGTCGTAGGCGTGGACGCTACCTATCTTACCGCCCGCGCTATGCTGGAGCGTTTTGCATCCACCGCCTCCAAGAACTTTATCAACTACAATAACCCCGAATATGACGATCTGCTTGCCCGCGCCATTGCCGCAAGCGATGCCGAAGAACAGACGGCCCTCTATCACGAGATGGAAACCATCCTTGCCGAAACGGCAGCCAATGTCTATATTCAGGATATGGCGGATCTGGTAGCCATCAAAACCAATCTTGCAGGCTATGAGTTCTATCCCATGTATGCGCTGGATCTTTCTTTGATCCACTATGTGAACTAAAAACGAGAGAAAGGAGGCGAGTGCTGTGAAATATGCGGCTAAGAAGGGTCTGATGCTGCTTTT
>JAFQLA010000064.1 GCA_017396725.1 Oscillospiraceae bacterium | reverse complement strand
CCTTTTTGTCACCATATTCCTATGTTAAGAAATCGTAAACGCCCCTGCTTTGCGGCAGAGGCGTTTTGCTGTGTTTATTATGCTTTTTCCTTTTTGGGAACAGGGATCTGGGCCAGCAGAACCGCCATGAGCATCAGCGCGCAGCCGGCATACTCCCTGCCGCTTAAAACTTCCTGCAGGAAAACAGCGCCGGACAAGGTGGCAAACACGGATTCCATGCTCATGAGAATGGATACCACCGTGGGGTTTGCGTCCTTCTGGGCGATGATCTGCAGCGTGTAGGCAACGCCGCTGGAGAAAACGCCCACATAGAGGATGGGGCCGATGCAGGCCCGGATAGCGGGCCAATCGGGGTTTTCGAAAATCAGCATGCAGATGCCGGAGAGCACCGTCATCACGATAAACTGCACGAAGGAGAGCTCCACCCCGTCCACCTTCTGAACAAAGCGGTCCACCAGCAGGATCTGCCCTGCGAAGAAAATGGCGCAGAGGAACACATAAAAGTCACCTGCGGCAATAGAGAAGCCTTCCTTCACACAAAGGAAATAAAGGCCTGCCACTGCCAGAAGCACGCTGATCCATACGGTGAAATCCACCTTCTTGCGGAAAAAGATCCCCGCAACGGGAACGACCACGATATAAAGCGCGGTAATAAAGCCGGCCTTACCGGTGGTGGTGTAGGCAATACCCAGCTGCTGGAGGTTGGAGGCAATGGTAAGGAACACGCCGCAGCAAAGACCGCCCGTCAAAAGCTCCTTGCGGTAAGCCTTCTTATCCTGCGGGGAAACCTCCTTCTTCTCTTTTCGGAAAGCGCGCATCACCAGCGTAAGCCCCAGCAAAAACACAGATGCCACCAGAGATCTTGCCATATTGAAGGTAAAGGGCTCGATAAATTCCGTGCTGACGCTTTGGAACACGAAAGCGCTGCCCCAGATCATGGCTGCCAGCAGCGGCGCAACGATCTGACGGATCACTTTATTTTTCATTTTTCTTGCCCCTTTCTCTCATCTTTGGTACAATGACCGCAACGGCTTTAATATAGCAAAGAGGTGAAAAAATGGCAAGACTTTCCCGCCAATTTTATATGAGAGACACGGTGGAAGTCGCCAAAGCGCTTCTGGGCAAATATCTCGTCCGCCGTTTGGGCGGCGAGACCCTCGTCTGCCGCATCACCGAAACGGAAGCCTATGTGGGCCGCATGGATAAAGCCTGCCACGCCTATAACTACCGCCGCACGCCCCGCACGGAGGTGATGTTCGGCGAAGCGGGCCACGCCTATATCTATCTCATCTACGGGATGTACAACTGCCTTAACTTTGTCACCGAGCCCGCGGGTGAACCCTCCGCTGTTTTGCTGCGGGGCGTGGAAGTGGTGCATGGTGTTGACACCGTCAGCCGCCTGCGGTTCTCAAAGCCTTACGCGGAACTGACATCTTATCAGCGAAAGAACTTTATGAACGGATGCGGCAAGGTGTGTAAAGGTTTGTCCCTTACCAGAGAAGAGAACGGGACCGACCTTTTGGGAGATACCCTTTTCCTTGTGGATTCCCCTGCCGATATCGGTCTTCCGCCCGCGGAGGAGGAAACGCGCGCCGTCCGCTGCGGCAAGCGCATCGGCATCGACTATGCGGCCGAAGCCGCGGATTTTCTCTGGCGATTTTACTTGGCATAAGGAGCGCAAACTATGCTTTTATTTGATCTGGACGGCACTTTGATCGATTCCAACGGCCTTTGGGTGGAGGTGGACAGAACCTTCCTTGCCCGCCGCGGATTGGAATACACGAAAGAATACTATGAAGGCGTGGCTCACACCATCTTCCCTCTGGCCGCCGTTTTCACAAAAGAATACGGCAAGCTTCCCGAATCCTGCGAGGAGATCATGGCCGAGTGGATGGAGCTTGCCAAAGACGCCTATTCCCATGTGCCTCTCAAACCCTTCGTGCGGGAATATCTGGAGCATTGCCTCGCCGCGGGTGAGCGTATGGCCATCGTCACCTCCTGCGTGCCGGAGCACTGCCGCGCCGCCCTCGCCAGCCATGATCTTGGCGGCTATTTTGAAAAACTGATCTTCGCTCACGATCTCAAGATAGATAAGAGCGATCCCGCCCTCTTCCATAAAACCGCGGAACTCCTTGGCGTCACCGCCGAAGAATGCACCCTTTATGATGACTCCATCAAATCCTGCCGCAGCGCCCGCGCCGCAGGCATGCAGGTCATAGGGGTCTACGATCCCTTCTTCGCCTCCACCGCCGAGGAAATGCCCGCCGCCTGCGACAGGTGCATCCATTCCTTTGCAGAACTTCTCTGATAGCGATATAAAAAGAACCGCCTTCCGGCGGTTCTTTTTTCATGTAATGCAATATTACTTTACAGCTTCGAGATATGAGCGCTTGCGGACTTGAGCATCAGCTTCTTAGTGCCCACGCCGTCGAAAGCCACTTCGATCAGCGCGTCACCGCCCATGGGCCGCACGCTGATGACCATACCCTTGCCGAAAGCCTTGTGGTTGATCATATCACCCTTATTGAGCTGCAGCATACCCATGCTTGCCGAGGCGCTTCCTGCGGCACTCTTGCCGCCGCTGACACGGACAGGCGCGGCGGGCTTGGTATAACCGCTCTTGACGCCTTCGCGGCGCGGCATAGTCATGCCGTCATAATAGCTGCTGCCCATATCGGGATCTGCCGAGCGGTGAGGCTCAGGCTTGCCCAGCCAGACCATCTCTGCTTCAGGGATCTCCTTTAAGAAACGGGAAGGCATGTAGCTTTGGGTGCGGCCGAAAAGCATGCGCTGGCGGGCATTGGTCATAGTAAGGCGCTCCTTGGCGCGGGTCATGGCCACATAGCAAAGGCGGCGCTCTTCTTCCATCTCCTCCGTTTCCCCCATGGCGCGGGTACCGGGGAAAATGCCGTCTTCCATACCCACCACATACACCGAGGGAAATTCCAGACCCTTGGCGCTGTGCATGGTCATAAGCACCACGCAGTTATCGGAATCATCCTGACTGTCGAGGTCGGTATAGAGGGCGATCTCATCCAAAAAGCCTGCAAGAGAGGGATTTTCCGGCTCATTTTCCAGGAAGGTCACGATGCTGGATTTGAGTTCCTGCACGTTTTCCAGACGGCCGCGGCTCTCCATATCGTTCTTCTCTTCCAGCGCGCGGACATAGCCGGATTCACGGCAGACGAATTCATAAAACTCCGTCAGCTCCATAGTCTCCGCCGCCTTTTGCAGCACACGGATGAGGGTGGCGAACTTTTCAAGCTTGGAGGCCGCCGCATGGAGTTCGGGATAGGCAGAAGCGTTTGCCGCCACCTCATACATGCTGCAATGCTGCCCGGCCGCGATGCGCTGCATCTTTTCCACCGAGGTGGGGCCGATGCCCCGGGCGGGGGTGTTGATAATGCGCTTGAGGCGCAGATCATCGGTAGGATTATTGACAACACAAAGATAAGAGAGCATGTCCTTGACTTCCGCGCGGTCAAAGAACTTCATACCGCCGATGATCTTATAGGGCACGGCGTTGCGCTTGAAGGCATATTCCAGCGCGTTGGACTGGGCGTTCATGCGGTAGAGCACCGCGTTTTCCTTCCAGTTGCGGCCCTGGGTATAGGCGCTCATGATCTGGCTCACCACGAAGTTGGCCTCGTCGCTCTCGTTGAAAACGGTGCGGATGGTCACCTTGTCGCCCTGACCGTTTTCCGTCCACAGGGTCTTCCCTTTTCGGCCCGTGTTGTTGCGGATCACCGCGTTGGAGGCATTCAAAATATGCTCGGTGGAGCGGTAGTTCTGCTCCAGACGGATGACGCGGGCGTTCTTATACTGCTTTTCAAAGCTCAGGATATTTTCAATATTGGCACCGCGGAAACGGTAAATACTCTGATCGTCGTCACCTACCACGCAGATGTTTTTCCGTCCCCCTGCCAGAAGGCTGGTGAGGAGATACTGCAGGTGGTTGGTATCCTGATACTCGTCCACCAGCACATAGCGGAACTTGCGCTGATAGTATTCCCGCACATCCTCGCAGGCCTGCAGCAGATGCACCGTGTGGAGGATGATATCGTCAAAGTCCAGCGCGTTGGCCGCCCGCAGGCGGCGGAGATATTCGTGATATACACGGGCCACGCGGCTCTTCTTCCAGTCGTTGACAGCTTCAGCCTGCCGCGCCAGCTCTTCAGGGGGTATCAGCGCATCCTTGGAAGAGGAAATAATGGCAAGGATCTCCCGGGGCTGGAAGGTCTTTTCATCCAGATTCTGCTCTTTGAGGATGTCCTTGATGACCCGCTTGGAGTCATCCGTATCGTAAATGGTAAAATCCTTAGAAAAGCCGATGCGCTCAATGTCACGGCGCAAAATACGCACGCAGGCGGAGTGGAATGTGGCAGCCCAGATATCCCGCGCCTTGTCGGCGTCCAGCATCCTCTCCAGACGCTCTTTCAGTTCCCCTGCCGCCTTATTGGTAAAGGTGATGGCGATCACCGACCAGGGGGCGGCCGGCTCCACAGCGCAGAGTTTCACCGCTCTTGCGGCCTCTTCTTCCGTGGGGCAGGCAGGATAGTTTTCCAGAAACGCCAGATCCTCCTCCGTGGCCCACCGGGGCACCTCGTCGGTATCGCTGCCGCGGCCGTATTTTAAAAGGTTGGCCACACGGTTGATGAGCACCGTGGT
>JAFQLA010000063.1 GCA_017396725.1 Oscillospiraceae bacterium | reverse complement strand
TGAAAGCAGATGCTATAGTGGTGGCATGGAAAGTACACATTTACTTTATTTCAAGGCCATTGCGGAAGCAGAGAGCCTTACAAAGGCGGCCCGCCGCCTGCATATTTCACAGCCTGCCCTCAGCAAGAGCCTGGCCAATCTCGAAAAGGAACTTGGCCGGAGTCTCTTTAACCGGGTGGGTGGGCGACTCTACCTCAACAGCGATGGAAAGGCGCTTTTGGAGTACGCAAATCAGGTTGACCACATTTTTGAACAGATCCGCGGACGCTTTGCGGACGAGAAGGAACGGGAATCCCTCTCCCTCTATTCCATTGGGAATTACTTTGCCTTCCTCATGAAGAACTACTTCCAGTGCGATACCCGTCCCTTGAGCCTGAAGGTGGTACCCAGCGCAATGATCGTGGAAGCGCTTTTCGGCGGCGATGCGGATGTGGCCATTGCGGACGACCGTTACCTGCAGGTCAGTGTGGAGCTTGGGCTGAAACGCATCCCCATCCTCAGTGAGCAGCTTTTGCTGATGGTTCCCCGGGGCCATGTGCTTTCGGATCGGGAATCGGTGGATATCTCGGAACTGGCCGGTTATCCCATTATGCGTCTCAACACCAACTTCTGGCTGGAGGACATAGCGGCGCTCAACCATGTAGATCTCAATCTCTCCTGGTCGGTGGACAGCGCCACCTGGAATTACTACTGGAACAGCTGCAGCAACGAGATACCGCTGTGCTTCGACACCTCGGCATCCTTCGTAACGTATGACATCCTCAAGGCCCGCCGCCGCCGCTGCAGCATCGTCAGCGTTACCGGAACGGCCACCAATCGCATGCTGTACCTGTGGTATTTTGAGAAGAATGAGGAACGGCTGCAGAGTTTTCTGGATTGTGTAAAACTCGCCTTTCAGTAAGCAAAGAGAAAGGATTAACAGTTTTGATTGATTTTGAAAAGCTGACCATGGCAATGGGAGACCTGGACGAAGGCGCCGTGCGCGATAAGGTTCGCCGTGTAGCGGAGAACGCACCGGAACAGGTTTCAACCGCGCTGGCCGCCCTTTCCCGCGGGATGGATATCATCGGAAAAAAGTTTGCCGCCTGCGAATACTTTATCGCGGACCTTATCTTTGCTGGCGAGTTATTTACCGAGGCCATAGAGCTGCTGCGCCCGGCCTTTCCGCCGGAGGAGGAGCCCACCGGACAAACGGTGGTCCTCGCTACCGTGGAAGGCGATTTGCACGACATTGGAAAAAACATCGTCCGTGTGGTGCTGCAGTCTAAGGGGATGCGGGTGATCGATTTGGGGGTCAATGCTTCCCCCTGTCTTATTGCCAGGCGTGCAGCGGAGGAAAATGCCGATGTGGTGGCTCTTTCCGCGGTTTTGACCTATGCCGTTGAGTCTATGGAGCGCACCGTGAAAGCCCTGAAAAGCATTGGGATCCGGGACAAGGTCACCGTGGTGGTGGGCGGCGCCTGTATGGATGAGCCTATCGCCCGGAAGATCGGAGCGGATGCCTACGGCAGAACCCCGGAGGACACTGCCGCTATTTGCCTTGCAGCCGCAAATAAGGAGGATTGAGAATGCCGACGATCCGAGTTCTCCCGGAGGCCCGTATATTGGAGGTCCCGGCGGGAAGCAATCTTTTGAAGGAGCTGCGTGCTGCGGGCTTCTTTTTGGATGCCCCCTGCGGCGGCGCAGGCAAATGCGGCAAATGCGTTGTCGTTGTAAACGGAGCGGAGCGCCTTTCCTGTCAAATTA
>JAFQLA010000062.1 GCA_017396725.1 Oscillospiraceae bacterium | reverse complement strand
TGCTATGCAGTTTTGCGCGAGAGATTTTTTCTTGCAGGTGTTCCATGAGGACGCAGGAATACTTTGTGTCTTTCAAGGACGAATGGGATACCTGCGGGGGAAAAGATCCGGGCAAAACCGGATAAATCCCTATGGAACGCCGCCTAAAGGCACCCCTCATATATTTCATCTATTAAGCGTATTCCTCAGTTTCGATGAGACCATAGCCGCCGCTCTTGCGCTTATAAACAACAGAGATGGCATTGGTGTCTTCATTGCGGAATACGAAGAAATTGTGATCCAGCAGGTTCATTTGCAGGATAGCTTCCTCACTCGTCATGGGTTTGACGGCAAAGCGCTTGGTGCGGACGATATCGAATTCGGTTTCTTCCGTTACTTCGAATACATCGTCTGCCACGACAGCGCCTTCGGTGCGCAGCCGCTTGGAAAGGCGGGTCTTGTTCTTGCGGATCTGACGGTCGATATAGCTCTGAGCTACATCGATTGCACCGCGCATATCGCCATCGGGAGCTTCTTCCTGGGCACGAAACAGCATGTCACCGCCACGGATGGTTACTTCAACGACACGGCGATGATTCTTTTCCACGGCGAAGGTCACAAGTGCGGTTGCCTCCTCCCGGAAATACCGATCCAGCTTGGAGAATTTCTTTTCGGCATATTCCTTGATGGAATCATTCAGGGCAACTTTCTTACAGGTAAATGTGAACTTCATATGCTTGCTCCTTTCGCGGTCCCGACCTCGGGGGTGATGAGAGGGGCGGGATTGCTCCTCTTCTTGGGAGAATTATACCATGTATCCAAGAAAAAGGGAAGTGGAAACCGTCGAATTCGACTATTTGCACAAAATCCTTTAACACGGTGCTGTTTGAAAGAATCGGGAAAGCTGCGGGAAAAGTAACAAAAAGCGCGGTTTTTCACAAAAAACAACGGAATTGTATCCGGAGGAAAGAGGCAGAACGCGGAATGGGAAGAGACGGCATTTGGCAAAAAAACGCTTTTTTGCACAAAAAAGCGGCGCGGAGAACCTCCGCGCCGTGGCTCGTATTTCAGTTGCTGACATCGTAAAAAACTTTTTCGCCGGGCTTGACCATGCCATCGTCCCGTGCGATCTCTTCAATGAGATTGGGGTCATTGGCACTTTCCAGCTGGCGGCGCAGGGAATCGTTTTCCTGCTGCTGCAGAGAGATCTGCGCGGCGAGGGCGGCTTCTTCTGCCTTGGCTTCGCTGATGCGGCCGTGGAGCAGATAGACCTGCACGCCGACAAAGACCAGTGCAGCAAGGATGATGACCTTGGTGACGAGGCTGGACTTTACACCTTTTTTCTTTGTGGTGGCTTTTTTCTCCGCCATTGCCGAATCTCCTTTGTGTTCCATGGTTTACAGAATAACATTATAGCGT
The DNA here is from genome assembly GCA_017396725.1 of Oscillospiraceae bacterium. Next base: position 7,074 of record JAFQLA010000062.1, on the reverse strand, counting down.
ATTTGGTGGTGAAATAAAAGAGCTTTTTGCAGATTTTCCATACTTTTCCTGCCGCTGTAAGGAAAAATTTCCGTGGAGCATCCAGAAAGACGAGACTCAGCAGGATGCATTCCAGCCAGAAGTTCCAGACGGGACGAAAAAATGCCGCAGGCAGCGCCCAGTATGCTGCCGCGCCCAATGCGATGGCGGCAAGGAGATAGAGCCGCGGCCGCCCGTCACCCAGCCGAAGCACAAAAAGGAAAAGAGCAGCGGCGGCGCAAAGGCAGTATGCGCCGTCCAGCACAAGGGTCGCCCCGCGGGAAGAAAGACGGCGGCGCAAAGCGGCAAAAAGATCATAGAGAAGGGCGAAAGCCGCGCCTGCGGCGAAAGCCAGCAGAAAAGCTGCCAGCTGGGCGCCGATGGGAATGGCCATCTCAGGAGAAAAGACGGCCAAAGAAGCCGCGGCCGTGGGCAACGGGATCTTCATAAACGAGGGAGGTCACCGTGCCGCTGACGGCCATCTCGCCGCCATCGAGGCTGAGCGCGTCGATATGCAGATTTTCACCGGTAATAGTGAGTTCGCCCTGAACGGTAGAGAGCAGGATCTCGTTTTCGTCAAAGCGCTCCACATGCTCCACGCCGGAAACCTTCAGCTTTTCGCGCCCCTCCAGCGTGAGGTGGTGAGGAAGAGTATCGTAGGTCATAAAAAGCCTCCCATATCCTTGATACTATCATGTATATGGGAGGTCTGAGGCCTTTATTCACTTACTTCGCGGTACATGGCGGCGGCATCTGCCTTGGAGACATTGTCTGCCACGGTAATGACTTCCACTCTGAGAGTCCGCGCGCCGAAGCGCACCGCGATCACATCCCCGACCTTAACATCGTAGGATGCGCGCTGCACCTTGCCGTTGACTTCCACAAGGCCGTTGTCGCAGGCTTCGTTTGCCACGGTGCGGCGCTTGATAAGGCGGGAGACTTTGAGGTATTTATCCAGTCGCATAGCGTGTCCTTTCGCAGATGGAATTAAAAATACCGATGCGCGAGTCTTCCGCGCATCGGTACTTTAAGTTGTTTCTTACTTGGAAACAGCGTCCTTCAGAGCCTTGCCGGCCTTGAAAGTGGGAATGGTGGAAGCGGGGATCTTGATGCTTTCCTTGGTCTTGGGGTTGCGGCCGATGCGTTCAGCTCTCTTCTTGGATTCGAAGGAACCGAAGCCTACCAGCTGTACTTTTTCGCCTGCGGCCAGAGCACCGGAAATGGTGTCCAGAACAGCAGCAACGACGGCTTCAGTTTCCTTCTTGGAAACACCGGCCTTTTCTGCAGCAGCGCTAATGAGTTCAGCTTTGTTCATAATTACATCCTCCTAATAAGTTGCACCGGTTTGTACCGGATACATATAAATGTATATCTCAAAACGATGGTTTACCGTTTTAAGCCTTATGGTGTTTCGCCTCTTCCCACAGTTCGGTCATTTCCGAAAGGGGCATGTCGGCAAGGACTTTACCGGCAGAAGCGGCCTGCTCCTCCACATATTTGAAGCGGCGCAGGAATTTTTCACAAGTGCCCTGCAGCGCCGTTTCCGGATCCACACCGGCAAAGCGGCCCACCTTTACGGCGGCAAAGAGCACATCGCCCAGTTCTTCTTCAATGCCATCCCCGGCGGCAACCGCGCGGGAAAGCTCGTCCGTCTCCTCGTGGAGCTTGTCCACAGCGCCGGAGATATCTGCCCAGTCGAAACCGGCCTTTGCGGCCTTGGACTGGATCTTTTCCGCGCGCCAAAGAGCGGGCAGAGAGCGGGCCACGGAATCGCAGGCGTCAAAAGCGGTGCGCTGGCCCTTTTCCTCACGCTTGAGCTGCTCCCAGTTCACCAGCACTTCTTCCTCTCCGCTGACGGAGACGGTGCCGAAGACATGGGGGTGGCGGAAGATCAGCTTTTTGCAAACCTGATCGGTGACATCCGTGAGGTTAAAACGGCCGGCATCCTCTTCGATATGGATGTTGAAGAGGACCTGCATCAGCATGTCGCCCAGCTCCTCGCACATGAGGGCGGGATCGTCTTTATCAAAGCCTTCCACCGCTTCGTATGCCTCTTCCAGGAAGTTGCGGCGGTTGGAAGCATGGGTCTGCACCTGATCCCAGGGGCAGCCTTCGGGGCCGCGCAGAATGCGCAGAACTTCGATCAAGTCATCGAATGTATATATGTCCTTGTACTTAAAATTTACCATATAAATTTTCCTATTGCAAGCAAATGTTACAAAAAAGTTTTATTTTAAATGCAAAATGCGGGCAATTTTCTCACCTTTTGGCATGGATTGTAAATCTTCAGCCGTAAGCATACGAAGGGCGAGAACCAGGATCGCATAGACTACAACGCCTGCGCCGATGCCCACCACAAGGGAAACGGCGGTGGAACCGTAAGAAGAATGGGAGGCGGAAAGGAAGCGGTAAGCGATGCCCTGCATGGCCCAGGCAGCGCCGCCCATAATGGCGGAAGCCAACACGGGCTTTGCGAAAAGAGCGAAATAACGGGGCTTTTCGGGAGAGTATTTCCACACGAAGAAAAGGTTCAGCGCCACGATCACAAGATAGCAGCAAAGGGTGGAAATGGGGGCGCCGTGGATGTTGATGGAGGGGTTGCCCACCAGCACATAGTTCATGATGATCTTGGTGGCGCCGCCTGCCAGCATGGTGCAGATGGGGATGCGCTCATGGCCGTAAGACTGCAAAATGGCGTTGGTCAGGTTCATGAGGCAGATGAAAATGCAGGCGATGCCCAAAAGCCGCAGATGGGAGGCTGCTGCCACAGCCGCATCGGGCTGGGCGGGATACAAAGTCACGAGGATGGGCTTTGCCAGCACGCTCAGGCCCACGCCCGCGGGGATGGCCAGCAGGGAAATGATGCGGAAAGCGGAGGAGATGATACGGTTTGCGCCGGAGGAATCACCCTTGGCCATAGCCGCGGCGGCGAAGGGGATGAGGCTCATGGTCACAGGGAAAACGAAAGAGGGGGGCAGGTTGATAAGGTCCATGCCGAAGGTGTACTGACCGTAGAGCGCGGTGGGAGTCTCCGCAAGCTGGGAGCTGATGTTGCCCAGCTGGCCGAGGACGATCTTGCTGTCCACCAGAGTGATGATGCTCATGGCGGAGTTGCTCAGGGTGATGGGAATACCGATAGAAAGGATCTTCTTCATCAGCGCGCCGGAGGAGGGAGCCACATCGCAGGCGGTGTCCCGATCGCGGTGACGCATGAGGTAGAAGATCATGAAGAACATGGAAAGAACGGTACCAACCGTAACGCCAAGGATGGCGCCGGCAGCGCCGAATTCTACACCAAGACCGCTCTTGAGGAAATACCACGCAAGGGAAAGGCCGATGATCAGCTTGCAGAAAGCCTCCAGGATCTGGCTGATGGCGGTGGGGCGCATGTTGCCCTGGCCCTGGGTATAGCCGCGCATGCAGGCAAGGAGGCACACGCAGAATACAGCGGGAGAAAGGGCCTTGATAGCCCAGTAAGCCAGTTCATCTTCCATAGCCAAGGCAAGACCCCGGGCGTTGAAGAACATGAAGAGGAAAAAGACCAGACCCAGCACAAGGAAAAGCCAGATGGCGGTGCGGAAGATCTTGCGCTTTTCATTTTCACGGCCCTGGGCGTGGGCTTCGCTGGTGAGCTTAGAGATAGCCAGCGGGAGACCCGCGGTGGAAATGGTGAGAAGCAGATTGTAGATGTTGTAGGCTACGGTAAAGTGAGCCTTGCCTTCGTCTCCGATGATGTTGCCAAGGGGGATCTTATAGACCGCGCCGATGAGCTTGACGACAAAGACTGCGCCTGCCAGAATGGCAGCGCCGCCCAGAAAGCTGGATTTAGAGCTGTTTTTTGCCATGATGGGATTACCTCATATCACAAAAGAGCAAATTCCTTTTAGCGGGGTGCGCCGCATTCGCGGCAGAACTGGTCGCCGGGGAGAAGACGGCTGCCGCAGACGATGCAGGTCTCAATGCCGCGGGCGGCGTTGATCTTGGCCTGCACGGCATCCACTTCGGCCTGCGCGGCGTCGATCTCGCTGAGCTTGGCCAGCAGCGCCTCGGATTCGGTGGGGGAGCCGGTGTGGGTGGCATAGACCATGGCGCCCACCTCCCGGAGGAGGGTATTGACCTTATTCTTCTTTTCGGCAAGGGAGAGATTCAGCTGGGTGATGTTCACAAAGCCGGACGCCTTGTCGCCAAGGCAGGAGATGGTGTCAGCCGCGCTTTCTGCCAGATTGTCGGCGCTGGCACGGACGGTGTCCCAAAGTTTCTTCAAAGATTCGTTCATAGTGGGCCTCCTAAACCATATTCGTGCGGGGTGAAATTATGAGCTTACAGAGCGCCGTTTGCGGCCATCTCACGGTAAAAGGCGGCAAAAGCCTCCTGATTGGCGGTGATCTTTTCGCTGCGCTCGATGTATTCCAGCGGGAACTTGAGATTAAAGACGCGCTCGATGCGGTTGCGGGAGCGGTCTACCATCTTGGTGGAGCCGCCTGCGCCCAGAGAGAGGATGCCGTGGAGCTCTTCCATGATGTAGATATTATAGAGACATTCGGCGCCCTTCTTGCACCAGCCTACATTCTCAAAGCTGCCGGACATATACTTCTGGCGGTAGAGATAGTAAGGGGCGAAGCCCGCGGCGCGAAGGGTGGGGTTGGCGTGGTCCAGCATTTTGCCCACCTCTTCAGCGGTGGGGATGCGGGTATTCTGCAGCATGATGCGGCTGCCCTTTTTCAGCGACAGGGTGTGGACGGTGACATTGTCGGTGCCCATGGCGAGAACCCGGGAAAGGGTACGCTCAAAGCCTTCGGGGGTATCTTCGGGAAGGCCTACGATGAGGTCCATATTCACATGCTTGAAGCCGATGGGATCCACGATCTCCATGGCCCGCTCAATATCCTCGGCGCTGTGGCGGCGGCCGATGGCCTGCAGCACATGGTTTTCCATGGTCTGGGGGTTGATGGAGATGCGGTCGGTGCCGCGGGACTTCAAAACCTCCAGCTTTTCTTTGGTAATGGTGTCGGGCCGGCCTGCTTCGATGGTGTATTCCACGCAGCGGGAAAGATCGAAGGAGGCGTTGAAATGATCCAGAAGCCGTGCCATCTGCTCAGCCGTCAGCGTGGTGGGGGTGCCGCCGCCCATATAGAAGGACTTCACATTAAGGCCCAGCTCCTTCACCATCTTTGCAGCCGAGGTGATCTCGGCGCAGAGAGCATCCACATAGGGTTCTACCAGATGGAAAGACTTTTCCACGGAATTGGAAACAAAGCTGCAGTAGGCGCAGCGGGTGGGGCAGAAGGGGATGCCGATATAAATGGAGATGTCCCGCTTATCAAGGGCGCGATCGGCGGTGATGCCGGAAATGGCGCTTTCAATGCAGAGGCGGCGGCGCTCATCGGAAACATAGTAGGTGTCCCGCAAAACGGCATCCGTTTCCTCCACAGACTTGCCGCTTTCCAGAAGCTTTGCGGCCAGCTTGCCGGGACGGACACCCGTCAGCGCGCCCCAAGGGGGCGTTTCGGTGGAGATGGCACGGGCGGCTTCAAAGAAGCTGAGCTTGACGCAGCGCTGCTTGGCGCCCTCCAGCTCATAGGGATCCGTTTCGGCGGAGAGGTCGGCGGAGGAAACGCCCTCGCCGGTCTTGCCCTCGTAGGTGAGGGTGGTTCTGGCCTCAAAAAAGCCGGGGGCGGTCTCTTCCAGCGCGATGCGGGCGCAGTTGGCCGCGGCGACATCCTCGCCGTATTCGGGGCGCTCGGTGGGAAAGAGAGCCAGCAGGCTCTGCTCCACCGCGTATTGATAATCATGTCCGATACAGATGAGCTTCATAAGCAAAAGCTCCTTTTTCTTGAGAGTTATACGCCTTTGAGGGCCATGCGCATGAAGGAATTGTATTCCCGCTCGCGGTCAAGCCAGGTGGCGCTCATATGGCCGGGGAGGCAGCGGAGGTTGCCTTCGAGGCCCGCGATGCGGCGCAGAGAGGCCATGATGGTGTCGTAATCACCGCCGGGGAGGTCGGTGCGGCCGCAGGAAGCGGCAAAGAGAGTATCGCCGCAGAAGAGGACATCGTTTACCTGCAGGCAGACGGAGCCTTCGCTGTGGCCGGGGGTGGAGTAAACATGGATGGTGAGGGAGCCAAGCGTCAGCTCGTCACCTTCACCGTAGGCGCGGTGGTTGCCGCGGGGATCGTACTTCAAGCCCATGCCCTGATAGCGGTGCTGGCCCAGATCACCTTCGTGGAGATAAACGGGAAGATCGGGATATTTTCTCAAAAGACCTGCCACGCCGCCCACATGGTCAAAATGGCCGTGGGTCAGAAGGATCATGGCGGGGGTGACATTCATCTTTTCCATTTCTTCGATGATGCGCTCAGCCTTGTCCGCAGGATCGATCACGGCGCAAAGGCCGCTTTCCTCATCGGCAAGAATATAGCAGTTGGTAATGACAACGCCCAGCTGCAAAGTGGAGATCTTCATAGCGTTATTTCCTTTCCGTATCGTAAAGAATGGTGACGGGCCCGTCGTTGCAGGAGGTGACAGCCATGTCTGCGCCGAATTCGCCGTGTTCCACGGTGAAGCCCCGTTCACGGCAGGCGGCCATGAAGGTTTCATAAAGGGGGATAGCCAGATCGGGCTTGGCGGCGCCGGTAAAGCCGGGGCGGCGGCTGGAAGTATCCGCGTAAAGGGTGAACTGGGAGACCACCAGAATGCTGCCGCCAACAGATTCCAGATTCAGGTTCATTTTTCCGTTTTCATCTTCGAATACCCGCAGATTGCAGATCTTTTCGGCAAGCTTGCGGGCGGTCTCTTCCGTGTCGTTGGGGCCGACGCCCAGAAGGATCAGGTAACCGCGGCCGATCCGGCCCACGGTCTTGCCTTCGATGGCAACGGATGCGGAGGAAACTCTCGTCAGTACAGCGCGCATAGCGGTGCTCCTTTGGTGTGGTAAAAATGTTTTGCAGCAAATCCTCCGCAGGGCATTTTAATCCGTTTTTTCCGGCGACATGCGCGGCATTATCCCCCGAAGGGTGTTTCAATCTGTTTTTCGTGGCGACTGCGTGTCTGCCCCATC
>JAFQLA010000061.1 GCA_017396725.1 Oscillospiraceae bacterium | reverse complement strand
GGTCATTCTGGCCCGCGAGATCAGCCGCGATATGGATGTTCTCGTTGCTGTGCAGCCTACCCGCGGCCTTGATATCGGCGCTACGGAATTTGTTCGCAGAAAGATTCTGGAACAGCGTGATAAAGGCATTCCCGTATTTCTGGTTTCCACGGAGTTGGACGAAGTCCTTTCCCTTTCTGACCGCATCGCCGTGATCCATGGCGGCAAGTTTATGGATGTCTTTGAAAACGGCGCCTATACTGTGGAAGAGATCGGCCTTATGATGGCCGGCGTTCCCAAAGAAGAAGTGAGAAAGGAGGCAGCCGAATCATGACAAAAGTGAAAAAAGGTCTCATCCGCTTCGGTAAGACGATGCTGCCTCCTATCGTTGGTATTTTAGTGGGTATTATCATCGGCGCACTGATCATTATGATTCGCGGCGTGAACCCCATTGAGGCTTACGCGGCACTGGTCAAGGGTGCTTTTGGTGGTATCAGAAACTTTTCTACCAGCCTTGTTAAGGCGATCCCCCTTGGTCTTACCGGCCTTGCCGTAGCGCTTTCCTACCGCGCGGGTATCTTTAATATCGGTGCGGAAGGTCAGCTGCAGTTCGGTGCGATCGCAACTGCCGTCTGCTGTCTCTACATTGCGCCTATTCAGGGAAAGGTTGTTCCCACTATTATCGTAGTGGTTATCGCCTCCATGCTCGCCGGTGCTGCGCTGGCCTGGATCCCCGCTGTTGCCCGTGCTTACGGTGGTTATAATGAAATCGTTGTTACCATGCTCTTAAACTACATGGCCATCTATTTCACCAACTACCTGGTAAACCACCCTATGAAGGACCCCTCGGCCTTTGGTGCATCGACGGTGCGCTTTGATGTGGAATTTCCCATTATCCTGCCCGGCTCTTATCTGCACCTCGGCTTTGTGTTCTTTATTGTGGCGGCAGTCTTCCTGTGGTGGCTTCTCTTTAAGAGCACTTACGGTTTCAAAGTCCGCGCGGCCGGACTCAATCCCGATGCCAGCAATTATGCGGGCATTAATTCCAAGCGCATTATGATCAGCTCTATGCTGATCTCCGGTGCGCTGGCCGGTCTTGGCGGTGCTTGCGAAGTGATGGGCGTTCACTACCGTCTGATGGAGAACTTCTCTCCCGGTTACGGTTACGATGCTATCGCCGTAGCGCTTCTTGCCAATCTGCATCCTCTGGGTGTGATTTTGTCCGCCATTTTCTTTGGCGCGCTGCGCAACGGTGCTGCCAGCATGCAGGTTATTACGACGCTGCCTGTTTCTTTCGTTAAGATCATTCAGGGTGTGTCCGTTCTCTGTGTGATCGCTATCGGTGCACTCCCTGCCTATATTGCAAGAATGAAGAGGAGGGCTAAGAAATAATGGAAAACTTACTTGCTATTATAACACAGCCTGCGTTTTACCAGTCTGTTTTGCGCTTGGCTACTTCTCTTTTGATTGCTGCTATGGGTGACCTTGTTGCAGAACGCAGCGGCGTTTTGAACATGGGCCTTGAAGGCTTGATGCTGGTAGGCGCGCTCTTTGGATTCCTGGGAGCTTACTTTACCGGCAGCCCTTGGCTGGGCCTTCTGATTGCCATCGTTGCCTCCATCGTGATTGGTGCGTTGTTGGCATTCTGCTGTATTGATCTGGCGCTGCCGCAAACGGTGGTGGCTGTAGCGATCAACCTTTTGTGTGCAGGCCTTTGCGGCACGCTGCTCCGAGCTGTATTCGGTGCTGCCAATGCTGCAAGCCAGTGCGAAGGCTTCAAATTGATTGTTCCCAAGTTCCTGGATAAGTTCCCTGTTCTGCAGACTATCTTCAGCCAGTATTGGTTCACTTACTTCGCGATCCTTTTGATCCCGGTTACCTGGTTCGTCTTCAATAAGACTACTGTAGGTCTGAAGATCCGCGCTGTAGGCGAAGATCCCAAGGCGGCTTCCACCATGGGTATCAAAGTTAAGAAGGTTCGTTATCTCAGCGTGCTGTATTCCGCAGCTCTTTGCGGCATCGCAGGCACTTTCCTGAGTATGACGGCTCTTTGTACTTATGTGGATGATATGGCCGCAGGCCGCGGCTATATTGCCTTTGCCGCAGTAATCTTTGGTAAGTTCACGCCGCTGGGTGCTGCTTTGGGCGCGCTGGTATTCGGCTTTGCGGATGCGCTGCAGCTGAATCTGCAGGCTACCGGCGCTGCTATTCCTTATCAGTTCCTGTTGATGCTGCCCTATGCCATCACTTTGGTCGTTCTTTTCGTTGGCCGCGCAGGCAACTCTCCCAAGAGCTGGGCCGAACCTTATATCAGCGAATAAACGCATTAAAAAAAGCTCCGATCGGAAGATCGGAGCTTTTTTGTGGTTATTTCAGCGGATCCATCTCAAATTCATAAGGCTCTTTGAGAAGATAGATGCCGTGGATCTGGCTCTGGGTGTTTTCTGCAAAGGCAAGGGCGATCAGATGCTCACCGCTGTGAATCGCAAGGCAGCGTTCCCCGACACCGTAACGATTCCCCTCTGCGGATTTGGTTACCGTGGCAAAAGAGCAGCTGAGGAAAATATCTTTTTCCATCTGTCGGGCTGCGGCTTTTTTCATGTAAGAGATGATATCCTCAGGGCCAGTAAGAGTGAGACCGGAGTCCTGAGAAAGGTATTCGCAAGCAGGAGAAAGGCGGTTTTCCAGATGGCTGTACTGACCGAATTCCACCGCATACCGCAGGCAGTGCAAAGCATCGTCCTTGTGGGAGAAAGGAGGCAGTTCTCTGGGGCGGGCGGGGATGAAATCAATGGCATCGGCCTCGTCGGTCTCGCAGCGGAATCCGTCTTCGCAGGTGTAGGTACTGCCTTTAAACTCCCGCACAGCATAAGTTTCGCCGATAGCGAAACCGGGCCCGGCCTTGATGGAACCGTCATCTGCTTCATAACCGCGGTAGCGGATCTTGCTGACATCCATTTTTTCAAAATATTTGCCGGGATAAACATTCTTTCCCTTGGTCTCGTCGACTACGAGATACGAACGGTCATTGTCGTAAGACATGCTTACAAGGTAGACCGAGCCGTTCACCAGCTTTTCGGTGGTATCACCCATGTATCTGACATACGCATGGGAGGGCATGGACCGCTCCTGAGGCAGACAGACATGAAGGCACTTGGTAGCAATATCGTCAGGGGTAATGCGATCGCCCTTGGAAAGGATATACTTATAGAGCTTTACCGCGTTTTCTTCTTTCTTTTCTTC
>JAFQLA010000060.1 GCA_017396725.1 Oscillospiraceae bacterium | reverse complement strand
TATAAAGATATTCTGGAATTCTACTATACGGGCGTTACCGTAATGTAAAGGACAAGCATGAAGACAAAAGATTTCTATTTCGATCTGCCCCCTGAGCTTATCGCCCAGACTCCCATTGAAAAGCGCGATACCTCACGGCTTTTGACCCTGAATAAAAATACGGGGAAGGTGGAGCACCATCATTTCTATGAGCTGCCCGATTTTCTCCGTCCCGGCGATTGCCTGATCCTTAATAACTCCCGCGTATTGCCTGCCCGCCTTCTGGGCAGCCATCTTCCCGGCGGCGGCGCCTGCGAGGTGCTGCTGCTTATCGACCGCGGTGAGAATGTGTGGGAGTGCCTTGTGCGCCCCGGCAAGAAGATGCGCACCGGCGCCAAGGTGACCTTCGGCAACGGTGAACTGACGGCTGAGGTGGTGGGCGAAGTGGAGGGCGGCAACCGCCTTGTCCGCTTTGACTACGAGGGCATTTTTCTCGAGGTGCTGGAGCGCCTTGGCAAGATGCCGCTGCCGCCTTACATCAAAGAAGAGCTGCAGGATCAGGAGCGCTACCAGACGGTGTATTCCGCGGTGAACGGTTCTGCTGCCGCTCCCACGGCGGGACTCCATTTCACAAAGGAGCTTCTCGAAAAGATCCAGAACATGGGCGTTGGCATCGGGTATGTGACGTTGCATGTGGGCCTTGGTACCTTCCGCCCGGTGAAGGAAGATGAGATCACCGACCACGAGATGCACAGCGAGTACTGCGTTATCTCCAGGGAGACGGCAGACCTCATTAACGAGACCAAGAAAAAGGGCGGCCGCGTGATCTGCGTGGGCACCACATCCTGCCGCACGGTGGAATCCTGGGCGGCGGAGGACGGCACCATGCGCGAGTGCGCCGGCTGGACCAATATTTTCATCTATCCCGGCTACCGCTTCAAGGTGCTGGACTGCCTTGTGACCAATTTCCATCTGCCGGAATCCACCCTGATTATGCTGGTTTCGGCCCTTGCGGGCAGGGAAGAGGTTCTTGCCGCGTATGATGAGGCTGTGAAAGAGCGCTACCGCTTCTTCAGCTTTGGCGACGCGATGTTTATCCACGATTGACGGGGGATACTTATGTTTAAAGTAAAGAAAACCATGGGCCGCGCCCGCAGAGGCGAATTCCGCTGCGCGCATGGAAAAACGGTGGAAACGCCGGTATTTATGAATGTTGGCACACAGGCTGCCATCAAGGGCGGCGTCAGCGCCTTTGACCTTAAGGACATCGGCTGCCAGATCGAGCTTTCCAACACCTATCACCTCCATCTTCGCCCCGGTGACGAGGTGGTGCGTGAAATGGGCGGCCTCCACAAGTTTATGAATTGGGACGGTCCCATCCTTACCGACAGCGGCGGATTTCAGGTCTTTTCTCTTGCGGGCCTTCGCAAGATCAAAGAAGAAGGCGTGACTTTTGCCTCCCATCTGGACGGGCACCGCATCTTCATGGGCCCTGAGGAAAGCATGCAGATCCAGTCCAATCTGGGCAGCGACATTGCCATGGCCTTTGACGAGTGTGTGGAAAACCCCGCGACTTATGAATATGCCAAGCAGTCCTGCGAGCGCACGCTGCGCTGGCTGCAGCGCTGCAAGGTGGAGCATGACCGGCTCAACGCGCTCCCCGATACCGTGAACCCCGGTCAGATGCTCTTTGGCATCAATCAGGGCGCTACTTTCGCGGATCTTCGTGTCTGGCACATGAAGGAAACCGCCAAGATCGACTGTGACGGCTATGCCATCGGCGGTCTGGCGGTGGGTGAACCTACGGAAGTGATGTATGAGATCATTGACGCGGTGGAGCCCTACATGCCCGCTGACAAGCCCCGCTACCTTATGGGCGTGGGCACCCCCAGCAACATCATTGAAGCTGTGGCCCGCGGTGTGGACTTCTTCGACTGTGTGATGCCCGCCCGCAATGCCCGTCACGGCAAGCTCTTTACCTGGCAGGGGACGCTGAATATCAAAAACGCAAAGTACAAAACCGATTCTCTCCCCATTGACCCCGAGTGCGATTGCCCTGTATGCCGCAATTTCACCCGCGCCTATGTCCGCCACCTTTTCGCGGCGGAGGAGATCCTTGCCATGCGCCTTGCGGTTCTCCACAATCTCTATTTCTACAATAAGCTGATGGAGAAGATCCGCGCCGCGCTGGATGACGGTACCTTTGAGGAATTCCGCGCCAAATACAGCCCTATGCTGGATAAACGCATGAAATAATCGCAAACCCTCTTGCAAAGCCCACGAAATTTGTTATAATACATATTTGTAATTACTTTTTAAGGAGATTTTTCCATGGAAACTATTCTGATGCTCGTTCTTATGTTCGCTATTTTCTACTTCATGCTGATCCGCCCCGAAAACAAGCGGAAAAAGGCTGCAGAAGAAATGCGCAATAATATGAAGAAGGGTGAACAGGTCACCACCATCGGCGGTCTTGTAGGTAAGGTCGTTTCCGTTACCGACACCACCGTTGTGATCGAAACCAGTGAAGACCGCGTTCGCGTTGAATTCCTGAAGACCGCTATTGTCATCTGCAGCTGT
>JAFQLA010000059.1 GCA_017396725.1 Oscillospiraceae bacterium | reverse complement strand
GATAGCGCCCATGAGGTTGATAACGGCATTGCCGCGGGAGCGCAGAGGCTTGGGCGTTACATCCGGCATCAGCGCAACGGCAGGGCTGCGATAGATACCCATGGCAACGAGCAGCAGACCCAATACCGCCACAAAGGCCACCAGCTTACCCACAGAAGGCGCGGCAGCATAGCTGTTATCCAGCAGCGGCAGAATATTCATCAGTACCACAGCAAGCACCGTGCCCACAATGAGAAACGGCGTGCGGCGACCCAGACGGGAATTGGTCCTATCACTCAAAGAGCCGAAAAAGGGCAGCAGGAACAAAGCAAGGATATTGTCAACGGCCATGATGGCGCCGGAGAGCGTCTCGTTCATGGCAAAGGTCTTGGTGAGGATCTTGGGCACGATACTGTCATACATCTGCCAGAAGGACATAATGGACAAGAAGGCAAGCCCCACAAGGAGCGTCCGCTTATAATTGAGTTTCATGATTCTTTTCCTCCTGCGCTCCAAGCGCTTGGGTGTCATAGAAATGGACGCCTGCGTTGGGGATGCGATAGGCGTTGAACCCCTCATTATCGAGGTAATGGAAATACATGTGCACCATGCGGCACACACCGCCGTGGCACACCAGAAGCACGCTTTTATCCGCGTATTTCTCCTTCAGTTCATCCACAAGGCCAAAGACGCGGTGCGCCAGCTGCGCTGTAGATTCTCCGGTTTCAAAGTTGTAAAAAAAATTCCGTTTACAGGCAAGATACTCCGGCGCAAAGCGGTGCCCGCCTTCGTAAATACCGTAATCCTGCTCCAGAAGCCGCGCATCCGTTTCATAAGTAAGGCCAAGTGTCTGACAGATCACATCCGCCGTCTGCCGTGCCCGCAGCATGGGAGAAACCAACACAAGATCGATGTGGGTTCCTTTCAGGTTTTCCGCCGTCTCCTTTGCCTGCTCCACGCCGTTTTCCGTCAGCGGAATATCGGTTCTGCCGCAAATGCGGTTCACTATGTTCCATTCTGTTTCACCGTGGCGCACCGTGTAAAGCTTCATTTCCCACACCTCCCCTATGGTAATTTAACAGAATTATTGTACTACACTTCCCCTCCGCGCACAAGAAAATCCGATATCTTTCGCCCAAAAATAAATTTCCTGTTGACACCCCTTCACAACTGTGTATACTGTATATATACAGTTAACTGAGACGAGGTGCCGTATGCACATTTTTATCGACAACCGATCCGACGCCCCGATCTACGAACAGATCTGCACCCAGATCAAAGACCAGATCCTCAGCGGCGCATTGGCGCAGGATAGTCCCCTGCCTTCCATCCGCAATCTGGCAAAGGATCTTCGTATCAGCGTCATCACCACCAAGCGCGCCTATGATGAGCTGGAAAAAGGCGGCTATATTTATACCGTCTCTGCCAAAGGCTCCTTTGTGGCGCCCAAGAATACAGATCTTCTGCGGGAAGAAAGCCTCAGGAAGATCGAAAACCATATGCAGGAGATCCGCCGCCTTGCAAACCTCACCGCCATCGGCGAGCAGGAACTCAAGGAAATGTGGGCTCTTTTGCAGGAGGAAACTTTATGAATGCTTTAGAACTGAAAAATCTCACCAAATCTTTCCCTGACTTTACCCTCAGCGATCTGAACCTCACGGTGCCCAGCGGCTGCATTCTGGGCCTCATCGGTGAAAACGGCGCAGGCAAATCCACCACTATCAAGCTGATCCTCGGCATGCTCAAAGCTGACAGCGGCAGCATCACGATCCTCGGCAGTGACAGCGCGCAAAACTCCCAACTCAAAGAAGAGATCGGCGTGGTGCTGGATGAACCCGGCTTTCCCGAATGCGTCACTCCCCGCGAGGTAGGCAAGATCATGCGGGGCATCTACCGCAGCTGGGATGAGAAAGAATACGCCGCGCTTTTAAAGCGTTTTGCCCTACCCGAAAAGAAAAAATACAAGGATTTTTCCCGGGGTATGAAAATGAAGCTGGCCATTGCCGTGGCCCTTTCCCACCATCCCAAGCTCCTTATTCTGGATGAGGCCACCAACGGTCTTGACCCCGTGGTGCGTGACGAGGTGGTGGAAATGTTCAGTGAATTCACCCGGGACGAGAATCACTCCGTTCTCATCTCCTCCCACATCGTAAGCGATCTGGAGAAAATCTGTGACTACATCGCTTTTCTCCATGAAGGCAGGCTTCTCATTTTTGAAGAGAAAGATATCCTACGGGAAAGCTACGGACTTCTGCACTGTACAGCACAAGAGCTTAACACAGTAGCCCCTGCTGCTATCGTGGGTGTCCGCACCTCTCCCTACGGCGTCGAAGCCATTGTGCGCCGCAGCGCCGTGAGCGCGGACATACCGCTGAGCCCCGTGAGCATCGAAGATCTCTTTATCTGCATGTCGAAGGAGGCGCGCTGATATGAAAGGCTTACTTATAAAAGATCTCTGCATGATAAAGTCCTATTTCCGCACCTATTTTCTCCTGATCATCGGCTTTATCGTTTTTTCCAGCTTCTCTTCCGAGAATGCTTTCATGTTCTACTACCCCGTGATCCTCGCAGGTACCCTTCCTTTCTCCCTTATGTCATACGATGAACGCAGCCGCTGGAGCCAATACTGCGACACATTGCCCGTAAGCCGCAAAACAGTGGTCTCCTCCCGCTATGTGATGACCATTATCTCTTTCCTTGCGGTATTTCTCCTCACGGCTGTGGCACAGCTTTTCAGCCCCTATTTCTCTCCTGCGTCCTATATCGCCAACCTCTCTTTGCTGGTGACGATGGGGCTTCTCACCCCCACGGTTTTACTGCCCCTCGCTCTTCACTTTGGCGTGGAAAAGGGCCGTCTTTTCTACTATTTCATCATCGGCGCTTTCTGCGCGCTGAGCGTCGGCGCCGCCAGCGCCCCCATAGATCTGAAGATCCCGCCCCTTCTTCTGCCTGCCGTATCCCTTGCGCTTTTCGGCATCTCGTGGATGATCTCCATCAGGGTTTACGAGAAAAAGGAATTTTAAACCTGTATTATTTGTTATTTCACTCCTTCCTATCTGTTTTTTAGCACAAAACCGCGTTTTTGCTCTTGCGAAGACGCGGTTTTTCCCGTACAATCCTTTTGTAGATTTCTTGCTTTTACCTTCGAGCAAAGGAGAGCCCCGCATGGTTTTTATTCTTGAGATCCTCGGCACCATCGCTTTTGCCATTTCCGGTGCGCTGGTGGCCATTGAAAAGAAGATGGACATTTTCGGTGTTGCCATGCTCGGCATGACCACCGCTGTGGGCGGCGGCATTCTGCGGGATCTGATCCTGGGCTATACGCCTCCCGCCGCATTCCGCCATCCCGTCTATGCGCTGGTGGCCCTCGCGGTTTCCCTCGTTATGTTTTCCTCCCGCATCCGCCACAAATTTGACCGCGCCGGCCAGCTTTACACCCTTACCGTCCGCTGTATCGACGCGCTGGGTCTTGGCATTTTCACCGTTATCGGCATTCAGGTCGCTTACAACACGGTCGATACGAACTTGTTTCTCTATGTCTTCGTCGGTGTGGTCACCGGTGTGGGCGGCGGTGTGATGCGCGATCTTTTCGCCGCGAACAAGCCCTATATTTTTGTCAAGCATTTTTATGCCTGTGCTTCCATCATCGGCGCTATTGCCTGTGTGATCCTTTGGCCCTACTGGGGCGAATCCCTCTCTATGATCACCGGCACCGCGCTGATCGTCGGCCTTCGTCTGATCGCTGCCCATTTTCGCTGGAAGCTTCCCCTCCCGAAATAAGGAACAAAGAAGAGCCGTCTTAAGACGGCTCTTCTTTTTATACTTCCATGTGTTTGCCCAGGAAATTGGCAATGGTCTGGGCCAGCTTCTGCTCCGTTTCCCCGCCGCTTTTGGCGGGATCGTCTCCCACAAAGAGCACAAGCCCCAATACATCCCCCTCAGCAAGGATGGGCGCGGCTACCAAAGCGAAAAGCCGTTCATTGCCCTCCGTCACATAAAGAGGGCGATCTTTGGCGTTGCGGACATAAACACCCCGCCCCGTCATGACCTCCTCCATGGCTTCACTGACAGGTTTTCCCATCAGTTCCCGCCGCGCGCCGCCATGGAGCGCAATGATGCTGTCACGGTCGGCAACGGCCACGATGCTGCCGGTGCTTTTGCTGAGGGTCTCGCAGATGTGCCCCGCAAATTCCTCGATCCCGCTGATAAGGGAGTATTTTTTGAAGATTACTTCCCCCTCGCGGGTGGTGTAGATCTCCAGCGGGTCACCCTCACGGATACGCATCGTTCTGCGGATCTCTTTGGGGATCACCACCCTGCCAAGGTCATCAATGCGTCTTACGATTCCGGTTGCTTTCATATATAAATCGCTCCTTAATTTTCAAATCACAGCATTATTTTTTCTGAATCATGAAGATTTATACAGTTTCTTCGTTTGAAAAAAAGAAGTTGAAAAATGAATTTTCCGCGCCTATGCTCTGCACCGCAAGCTAAACCTGAACCGGGAAATATCAGCGCGAGGCATGATTTTTGATCTCCCAAAGAGAGAAAATACGCCGCTTTCCGGATCGGCGGCATCACAGCGCAAAAAAAGAAGCTCCTGCCCGAAAAGGCAGGAGCTTCGCGTTTCTTTATTCGAAATCAAAGGCCTTCCACGCGCCGCCATTGAGACGGTGGATCTCCTCAGTAGCAAGGAAGAATTTTTCCACCGTGCGATGCTGGGGATAAAACTCCACAAATTCCCCTTCAAAGAAGGTATAGAATCGGCTGAGATCGGTACACATACCGTAAGTGGGCAGGTTGCGGCTATCGATATGGAAGCCGAAGGCACCGCCGTTTTTGGTACCTTCAAAGGTAAGGCCCGTGCGGTCCAGCGTGAGAACGCCGCGGCCCACGATCCAGGAGGTGGCCTGATCTTTCAGCAAGTCATGCTCGGGCAGCATGCCAAGCTCCACATTTTCCCGCAGGACGAAGTCCTCCGCCTCCACTTCCTTGCGGATCACCTCGCGCTCCATGTTGAACCATTGGGTCTGAGTCTCAGGAATGACGCAGGTCTCATCAAAGGGAACAAGCTCATATGTATCGGTGAGGGTGGCGCCGTTGCCGCATTCGGTGCAGAAAATGGTGTTGCCCTTGGTTTTCATGGTGTGCTGCTTGCCGCACTTGGGACACCAGAAGAGCAGATCCTCCAGATCTTCCGCGCCGTTTTCACCGATATCGTAATGATGCTTATGGATCTTGTTCCATGCGTAGTCATCGTGATAGATGGCATAGTTGATGGCGCTTTCGATCTCCTCCGCGGAGAGATTTTCCAGATCCTCAGGAGTAAAGAGCCGGTCGAATTCCACCTCTACGCGACCGCAGCGATCTCTGAGATTATACTTGGGACTTGTGAGATAGCCGCCGCGGATCACAGAATAGTATACCGGCACCTTATGGTGCTTGAGAAGCTTGCCCGTGCCGATGGCAACGGGCTGATTGGCACCGGAAATGGAGCTCATACCCTCAGGGAAAAGACACACACCGCCGCCGGCTTTGATGACGCGGCTGATCTCCTTCACCGTGTAGATATCGGGCACAAAGTTCTTTTTGGGGATCACCCGCAGAAGCTTAAATACCAATGAAAGATGAGAGCGGTGGAACTCGTTGTACCCTGCCACATAGTTCATGCGCAAAGGCAGCAGCGGCACACCGGTAAAAATATAGTCCAAACGGGAGGCATGGTTACTGATGAAAAAGAAGGGCCCTGTTTCATTTCTGAAATCGGTTTTAAAGGTATAGTGTACATTGTACTTTTTGTACATGAACAGCTTCCAGACCGTGCCAAGGATATTGTAGATGGCATTGGGGCGGCTGATCTTGCGGGAGCGGATGGCAGATGCCACGGTGTTCTTTTCCATAGCGTTCTCCTTTTCCATGATTTTTCTTATTATAGCACATTGCCTTGCGCCGCGCAAATGGGGAATCTTGCCGCGCAAATTAAAAAGTCCCGCCAAAGGCGGGACTTTTCAGCCTGCTTATTCTCCGTCGGGGCGATCTACCATGGGAACATATGCCGTCTTTTTGACAGCGGAGCGGTAAGCGGGACGCATAATGCGGTGACCCGTTGCCACTTCTTCCATGCGGTGCGCGCACCAGCCTGCGATACGGGCGCAGGCAAAGAGGGGGGTAAACATATCTTCGGGGATATCCAGCATGTCATAGACAAAGCCGGAATACATATCCACATTGGCGCTCATAGGCATAGTGAGGTGCTTGCGTGCCATGACCTTCTTTACGCCCATCTCCTCCACGCGGGTCAGAAGCTCCAGCTCATCCTTGCGGCCCTTGAGCTCTGCAAGCTGGGTGGCATACTTCTTGATAACGATCGCACGGGGGTCGGACATGGTGTAGATGGCGTGGCCGAGACCATAGATCTTGCCGGAACCGTCGCCTTCGTTGCCATCGAGAATACTGTCAAGATGGGCGCTGAGCACGGCATCGGAGGGAGTTTCGCCGATGGAGGACTTGATGCCGCGGAACTGCTGCATGACCTTGGCGTTGGCGCCGCCGTGCAGGGGACCCTTCAGGGAGCCTACGGCACCTGCAATGGCACTGTAGGTATCGGTGCCGGAGGAAGAAAGGGCGCGGCAGACAAAGGTG
>JAFQLA010000058.1 GCA_017396725.1 Oscillospiraceae bacterium | reverse complement strand
CCTGCCCCACCTGCGGCTCCTGCTCCGGTATGTACACCGCAAACTCCATGAACTGCCTCACCGAAGCCATCGGCATGGCCCTGCGGGGCAACGGCACCATCCCCGCCGTGTATTCCGCCCGCATCCGCCTTGCCAAGCACGCCGGCATGAAGATCATGGAGCTTATTGAAAAGGACATCCGTCCCCGTGACATCATGACCGCTGCCGCCTTCCACAACGCGGAGACCGTGGATATGGCCCTTGGCTGCTCCACCAACACCATGCTGCACCTGCCCGCTATCGCCCACGAGGCGGGGCTGGAGCTGACCATGGACGGCGCCAACGCCATCTCCGCCGCTACCCCCAACCTCTGCCATCTGGCACCTGCGGGCAGCACCTATATGGAAGATCTGGAACGCGCCGGCGGCGTGTATGCCGTGATGAAGGAACTCACCAAGAAGGGTTTGCTGGATACCTCCTGCATCACCGCTACGGGTAAGACCGTGGCGGAAAATCTGGAGGGTGTGGAAAACCTGAATCCCGACGTCATCCGTCCCATCGATGATCCCTATTCCGCCACCGGCGGCATCGCCGTTCTCAAGGGCAACCTTGCCATGGACGGCTGCGTTGTCAAGCAGAGCGCCGTTGCCGAGGAAATGATGCGCCACCGCGGTCCCGCCAGAGTCTACAACTCTGAGGACGAGGCCATTGCCGATATCTATGCCAAGAAGATCAACGCCGGCGATGTGGTAGTCATCCGCTACGAAGGCCCCAAGGGCGGCCCCGGCATGCGTGAAATGCTCAACCCCACCTCCGCCATCTGCGGCATGGGCCTTGGCGAGAGCGTGGCCCTTATCACCGACGGCCGCTTCTCCGGCGCCACCCGCGGCGCCTCCATCGGCCATGTGAGCCCTGAAGCCGCTGCCGGCGGCATCATCGGCCTTGTGGAAGAGGGCGACATGATCTCCATCGACATTCCGGGTTGCTCCATCGTGCTGGAAGTTTCCGATGAAGAGCTTGCCCGCCGCAAGGCAAACTGGGTCTGCCCCGAGCCCAAGGTGAAAACCGGTTATCTGGCACGCTATGCCAAGCTGGTCTCCTCCGCCGACAAGGGCGCTATTCTGGACGCGTAAGGACGTGACTTTTTTGAAGGGTATTATCGAAAAACTTGCTTTATACCGTCCCGCGGGCGAGAGTTTTCTCGCCCGCCTGGGCGCGGGAGACCTGAATCCTCTGCAGATGCTGCAGGAGATGGCGGATGAGTGCCACAAGTGGGATGTGACGGGGGATATCTGGCACGGTGCGCTGACCTGCTACCTCGCCTCCTGTGAGAACGCGTGGTCGTTGCGCTGCGAAATGGGCGGCGGAGAGACGGAAGGCATGGGAGACGTGGTGGATTTCCTCGCCCGCTGCGACTTTGTCTCCATCCGCGATCTTTTCAAGCTGGAAATGCCCAAGGTCATCGGCATGAACATGACCTATGATATGCCCATGTACATCAGCGAAAGCCGCGGCACCGAAACGGGCAGGATCCTCACCGACCTTGCCGGGCGCCTTGCCAATGCCTGCAGCGATGAGATCTACCATATCCTTCGCGAACATTACCGCACCCACGGCGTGGGCATTCTGGGCCACTACCGCGCTTTCAAGCTGGGAAGCGCAGGGGAACTCAAACCCATCGCGCAGACCGACCCCGCCCGCTTCACCGACCTTGTGGGCTGCGAGGAGCAAAAGGCGGAGCTTTTGAAAAATACCCGTGCCTTCCTTGCGGGGAAGGACGCCAACAATGTGCTGCTCTACGGCGACAGCGGCACAGGCAAATCCACCTGCATCAAAGCCCTCATCAACGAGTGCTGGCAGGACGGTTTGCGCCTTATCGAAGCCTACAAGTATCAGATGCCGCTGCTGCCCGATGTGATCGCGGCAGTGAAGAACCGCGGCTATCATTTCATTCTCTATATCGATGATCTCTCCTTCGAGGATTTCGAAGGTGAGTACAAATTCTTAAAATCCGTCATCGAAGGCGATGTGGAGGGTAAGCCCAAAAACCTTTTGGTTTACGCCACCTCCAACCGCCGCCATCTGGTAAAGGAAACATGGAGCGACCGTGGGGACATGACCCATCACGACGATATCCACCATTCCGATACCCTGGAGGAAAAGCTCTCCCTTGCGGGGCGCTTCGGCCTTTCCATCAACTTCTCTGTTCCCCGCCGGGGTGAGTACCACGAGATCGTGGCCACCCTTGCCGGGAAGGCGGGCATCGTCATGGACGAAAAAGAACTCTTCCGCGGTGCTGACGCGTGGGAGATCCGTCACGGCGGCGTTTCCGGCCGCGTGGCGCAGCAGTATATCAACTATCTCGCCTGCGGGGATACCCGGGGCGAAAAGGAGCCGACATGTTAACACTGGATAGAATTTACCACGCCGCCTTTGTCCTCAAGGATGTTCTGCGCAAGACCGATATGATCCACGCCCCCGAACTCACCCGGAACGCGGATGTGTATCTCAAGACCGAGAACCTGCAGATCACCGGCAGCTTCAAGGTCCGCGGCGCGTACTATAAAATCAGCCAGCTCTCCGAAGAGCAGCGTAAGGCAGGCATCGTGGCCTGCAGCGCAGGCAACCACGCCCAGGGCGTGGCGCTGGCCGCCACCAAAATGGGCATCCGCAGCATCGTCTGCATGCCTGACGGCGCACCCATCAGCAAGGTGGAAGCCACCAAGCGTCTGGGCGCGGAAGTGACCCTTGTCAAGGGCGCCTATGATGACGCCTATGAATACGCCATGAATCTCCAGAAGGAGACGGGCGCCACTTTGATCCATCCCTTTGACGATGAGGCCGTTATCGCAGGTCAGGGCACCATCGGCCTTGAGATCCTTGACCAGCTCAGCGATGTGGAAGCCATCATCGTGCCTGTGGGCGGCGGCGGACTGATTTCCGGTCTTGCCTATGCCGTCAAGCACCTCAACCCCAATGTGAAGATCTACGGCGTGCAGGCAGCCAACGCCGCCAGCATGGAGCGCAGCGTGAAGCAGGGCGAAAAGATCACCCTTCCCACCGTCAAGACCTTTGCCGACGGTATCGCCGTGAAGCATCCCGGCGACCTCACCTACGATCTGGTGCGGGAGTATGTGGACGAAATGGTCACCGTCACCGAAGACCAGATCGCAGCCGCCATCCTCGCCATGATGGAAAAGCACAAGCTCATCGCTGAAGGCGCAGGCGCCGTCAGCGTGGCTGCCGCTATGTTCTCCGATCTCCCCATCAAGGGAAAGAAGACCGTGTGCCTGGTTTCCGGCGGCAACATCGATGTGAACATCCTCTCCCGCGTGGTTACCCGCGGCCTCGTTACCAGCGGCCGCAACGCCACCCTTATGATCGCGCTGGAAGATAAGCCCGGTCAGCTGGTGGGCGTCAGCGAGATCATCTCCCGCTGCGGCGGCAACGTGACCAGCGTTTACCATGAGCGCTCCAACGCCAATATGCCCGTTGCCAGCTGCTTCCTTAAGATCGGTATGGAGACCCGCTCCTTCGAGCAGATCGAGGAGATCAAGGCGGCGCTTCGTGCCGAAGGTTTCGACATTGTATCCGATGTAGTTTAATTTTTTCAGGAGGATTTTAACTATGCGTAAGTGCATCAAGACTGACAAGGCTCCCGCTGCCATCGGCCCCTATTCTCAGGGCGTGCAGGTGGGCAATCTCGTGTATGTTTCCGGCCAGATCCCCATTGACCCCGCTACCGGCGCTTTCGCAGGTGACGATATCGTGACCCAGACCAAGCAGGTTCTCACCAACGTCAGCGAAGTGCTTGCCGCTGCCGGCACCTCTATGGATAAGGTGGTCAAGACCACCGTTCTTCTCAAGAACATGGGCGACTTCGCTACCGTCAATGAGATCTACGCCACCTTCTTCACCGGCGAGATCCTGCCCGCCCGCGCCGCTTTCGAAGTGGCAGCTCTCCCCAAGGGCGCTCTCGTTGAGATCGAAGCCATCGCTGAGGTGGAATAAGATGAAAATTGCCTGTCTTCAGATGGATATGGCCTTTGCCGCGCCGAAAGAGAATTTCGCGAAAGCGGCAGAGCTGGTGCGCCGCGCCGCGAAAAGCGGGGCGGATGTCATGGTGCTGCCGGAAACATGGAATGCAGGCTTTTTCCCCAAGGAAGATCTCTTCGCCCTTGCCGATTGTGACGGCGCGGCGGTGAAGGCGGAAATGGGCGCTCTGGCCCGTGAGCTTTCGGTGAATATCGCAGCCGGCAGCGTTGTCAACCGCCGGGGTGACAAGGTGTATAACACCGCTTTCGTTTTTGACCGCGAGGGCAGGTGCGTTGCCGAATACGATAAGACCCATCTTTTCTCCCCTATGGGTGAGGATCGGTACTTCACCGCGGGAGATAAGATCTGCCGCTTTACGCTGGACGGCGTGGACTGCGGCCTTATCACCTGCTACGATATCCGCTTCCCCGAGCTGAGCCGCTCCATGGCGCTTCAGGGGCTGGATGTTCTCTTCTGCGTGGCCCAGTGGCCGGATGTCCGCATGGAGCATCTCAAGGTGCTGACACGGGCGCGGGCCATTGAAAACCAGATGTTCCTTGCCTGCTGCAATTCCTGCGGCACGGCGGAGGGGACGTGCTTTGGCGGCGGCAGCGCCATCATTGACCCGTGGGGTCAGGTGCTCGCTCAGGCGGGCAGTGAGGAAGAGATCCTCACCGCCGAGTGCGATCTGAGCGTGCTGCAGGGTATTCGCGAGAGCATCAACGTGTTCCGTGACCGACGCCAAGATCTGTATTGAATAAAAAAAGAGAGAGTCGCCTTGCGACTCTCTCTTTTTATTTATATGGTATCACTTGATAAGGCCAAAGGACTGCAGCAGCAGGAAGAAGAGCAGCACGGGGGTGATGTACTTCACCATGACGGTGTAGAGCTTGGCGCGGGCGAACTTTTCGCCGTTGAGGGTGATCTCCTCAATAGCGGTCTGAGGCTTCACGGCCCAGCCGATCAGGAGGCAGGTGGCGATAGCCACGATGGGCATGAGGACATAGTTGCTGACATAGTCCATCACATCCAGGATCTGGGCGGGGGAACCGTTGGGCAGGGTCAGCTCGAAATAGAAGAGGTTGTAGCCAAGGCAGACGATGATGCCCGCCACCAGCGTGAAGCCAAAGACGACGAGGGTGGCCTTTTTGCGCTCCAGCTTGAAGCGGTCGATGGCGCAGGAAACGATGGCTTCCATCACGGAAACGGAAGAGGTGAGGGCGGCAAAGGCAACGGCAATGAAGAATACGATGGCCACCGCATTGCCCATAGAGCCCATGGCGGCAAAGACCTTGGGAAGAGCCACGAACATCAGACTGGGGCCGCCGGCCATACCGTCAGTACCCATGAAGGTGAAGACCGCGGGGATGATCATAAGGCCTGCAAGGAAAGCAACCAGGGTATCGAAGAATTCGATCTGGTTGACGGACTTCACCAGGTTGGTCTCCTTCTTTACATAGGAGCCGTAAGCCACCATGATGCCCATAGCCACGCTGATGGAGTAGAAGAGCTGGCCCATAGCGTCCATAAGGACGGTTGCGAACTTGGCAAGGGTGAGACCTTCAAAGTTGGGGATCACATACACCATAAAGCCCTGCAGACCCGTGCGGGTAACGCCGGCATCGTCGGTGTGGGTGAGAGTCAGGGAGAAGATGGAGATGCCCACGATCATGAGGATCAGAATGGGCATGAGGATGCGGCTGAGCTTTTCAATGCCTGCGTTCACGCCCTTGAATACTACGAAGGCGGTGGCGGCAAAATAGATGAGGAACCAGATAATGGGGCTCCACTGAGAGGTGATAAAGCCGGTGAAATACCCGTCCGCTGCCATGGCGGCGCCCTGACCTGTCACATAGGAGGCAAGATACTTGAGGATCCAGCCGCCGATGGCGCAGTAGTAGGGCAGGATCAGCGTGGGGATAAGGCAGGCGATGGGGCCGACCCAGCTAAAGCGCTTATCCAGTGCGCCGTAAGCCGTCCAGGGAGAGAGGCCGGTCTTGCGGCCGATGGCGATCTCGCTGGTGAGCAGGGCGAAGCCGAAGGTCAGCGCCAGAATGATGTAGGTGAGAAGGAAAAGGCCGCCGCCGTCCTTTGCGGCGAGGTAGGGGAAGCGCCAGATATTGCCAAGGCCCACGGCGCTGCCGGCTGCTGCCAGCACGAAGCCGATGGAACCGCTGAACTTGTTTTCTTTGCGGGGAGCATCCATGGAAAATTACCTCCGGACAGTGTTTTTTTACTGTACTGCTTGAGACGCGCAGTACAGACAGAATACCATGGGGCGGAAGCAAAAGTCAACCAAATTCCCGCTTTTTGCCATGTTTTCGCGGAAAAGGCCTTGAAAAAGGCGGGTTTTCAGATGGAAAAATTTGTTGGAAAAATTTTTAAAAAAAGTGTTGACTTTCGTCTTTCTGTCTGCTAATATAACTCTTGTCTGTTGAACAGACCAAGCGAGATGGCGGCGTAGCTCAGTTGGCTAGAGCACGCGGTTCATACCCGCGGTGTCACCGGTTCGAATCCAGTCGCCGCTACCATCTTCCAGCAAGATGCGTAAGCGTCTTGCTGGAAACCCTCCGGGGCTCGCAAACAAGTTCATATGGCCCGTTGGTCAAGTGGTTAAGACACGGCCCTTTCACGGCTGTAACATGGGTTCGAATCCCGTACGGGTCACCAAAAAGAGAGGATACGCATCAGCGTAGCCTCTCTTTTTATTTTACTT
>JAFQLA010000057.1 GCA_017396725.1 Oscillospiraceae bacterium | reverse complement strand
TGCAAGCACTGCGGCGCAAAAGTGGATTTGCCGCCTGTGGGCGTGACGGAAGAAAAGAAACCTTTTCATATCGCTATGGCCGTGACCTTGGCGCTTTATGCCGCAAGCTTCCTTCTTGTGGGGGAAATGTCGGAAGCCATCATCTCGGCGCTGGGCCTCATCGCCGCCATTGTTCTCTGGGCAACGGGCGTCATCAAAAGTGACGCCATAGGCTGGGAGGGACTGTGCCTTCCCGGTGTGGTGGCAGGGCTGACCCTTGCCCGGTTTGTGGGTTTTTGGGCGCTGCGCCGCTATGCCTATTTCTTTTTGGGCAGCGCGGGCACGCTGGCATCCGTGACGGCGGGTGAGGTGGCCACGGAAGTGGAAAGTGTCTGGGGTTCCGGCGCTCTGTGGCTTTGGGGCATGCTGATCATCGTGCTTTTGATCCGCAGCGGAAAGCTGCGCCGCTATCCCTGGGTGATGCTCATCGCGCTGGGCGTGTTTATCGTCTGGTCGCTGGCGCTGACCTTCCTCTACCCTGCGCGGATGCTTGGCGCGGAGTACTATGGGCTGCCGGCTGAAGCCATGGAGTATTACCTCCATTGCTACCGCGCCTACATGGGCACCATGTTTTTGCGGCGGACGGTGGTTTGCGTCTTCTTCTGCTTCTTTGGCGCGCGCCGCCTTGGCTGGGTGCGGATGGTATTGCTGCCCGTGGTAGTGGCGGTGGGCACGATCGTGACCATTGCGCTGAACTTTGCTGTTTTGCGTTTCGGCATGTCTTCCGTTGTTGCCATCACATTTGGATATCTCGCGGCCTGCCTGATCCTCATCACTGTGCTGGTGGAGTATATCAAAGAGCGCAAGCGGGCCAAGGAATATCATGTTTTATAAAAGAAAAAAGGATGTCTAATCAGCAGACATCCTTTTTATTTTGCGGCGAATGCCGCAATGATTTCAATCATTTTTTCCGGCGACATGTGCGGCGGGGAAAATACTGCTCGCGCAGCGACTGTGCGACCGGAGGGAGTGCGCGCCCGAGCCGCCAACGGCGGCAACAAAGTGCCCTTGGGGTGGGAAGCGGAGTGCAAAAAAATCAAGGAAAGTCCAAAGACTTTCCTTGAAGGATGTTAGAAAAGAGAAGACTGGAAGGGCACCTCGCAGCCGCCGATGGAGCGGCGCTGGGCGGCGTTTTCCTCCGTCAGGGTGTCCACAATGGCCATCTTGCGGATGATATTTTTCATGGTGGTGTCCAGCGCGGTGCCTTCACGGTAGTCGGCGGGGAAGATAAAGTCCGCGCGGCCGTCTCCCAGGAGCTGTTCCACCGCCACGCGGTTGGTCTCTTGATAGACGGCGATGGCAACGCCGCCGTAGTTCTTCATCATTTTCATGCAGGGCACATCGCTGAGACCGTCGCCCATGTAGATCATGTTGGTGAAGGGGACACGCTTGGAGTCATCGGGCATGGAGGCGTTAAGGTCTCTATCGTTGGCGATATCCAGCACGCCCTTATTGATGCGGTAGACAAACTGGGTCTTGGTGGTGAAGTTCACCGCCAGCTTGGGCCACACGGGCTCGCCGGCTTCATCGTAGTAAAACTCGCTGGCATAGATCTTCTTGAACTCGTGACCGATGGCGGAGCCTTCGATGATCTCCTGCAATCCGGAAGAGAGCACATAGTGCTCCACCTGCACGCCCTGGGCTTCACCGAAGGCGTTGATGCGGGCAAACCACTCTTCCACGCCGGGGAAAAGCTCGATCATTTTTCCCTTTTCCACCAGCCACTCACGGTTCAGCGGCACGCCCTTTTCCCGACCCATGCGGATCATGGTGTACATATAGGCGAGGATGCCGTCCATCTGGTTGGCAAAGCCGAAGTTGTTGGCCACGGGCCAGAACTCCTCGGGGGTCATGCCAAGGCTGGGGATGAAGGAATAGTCCTGCATGTCGGTGGTGCAGAGGGTCTTATCAAAATCGTAGAGAATGGCCACGATGGGCTTTCGGGTCTCGTGCATAGAAGGCTCCTTCCGAAAGAAAAGCGGCTCTTATGTAAGAGCCGCTTTTTTGCGTGTTTTTTAGTCTTAGCGGTCGTAATTGCGGCCGAACTTCAGCTCCTTGAGATCCAGCTTGCGGGTGCGGGAGAGAAGGGGATCGTCAGCAAAGGGATTGGAATCGTCATATTCCTCTTCCTTTTTTTCTTCCGCAGCGGAAGCGGCAGCTTCCTCTTCGGCGGCGAAGGAAGCGAAGATGGAGCTTTCAATATCCTCCACCGTTTCTTCCACGCTCTTTTCTTCCGCAGCGGGGGCAGCTTCTGCCGCGGGAGCGGCGGGAGCAAGCTCCACGGTGGGCACGCCTTCCAGGAAGGCCATCTGCTTGGCGCACGCTTCCTTGGCGAAATTCACATATTCGGAGAATTCCTTCTGCGCCAGAGCCAGGCGGGTCTGCGCGTCGGTGATCTGGGATTCCAGTTCCTTCACCTGACCGGAAACGCTGCTTTCGGCGGAATCGAGGATGGACTTTTTCTTTTCTTCCGCTTCTGCCACGATGGAGTCAGCCATGCGCTGAGCGGCAAGAAGGGTAGCGCGCATGGAATCTTCGGTAGCGCGGTATTCTTCCACCTTTTCCACCAGCACCTTCAGCTTCTGCTTCAGCACGGCGTTTTCCTTATAGAGGGAGGAATAATCCTCGGTGAGTTCATCGAGAAACTCATCCACCTGAGCCATATTGTAGCCGCCCAGAGTGGCTTTGGGGAAAGAGCGTTCAGCAACTTCCTGCGGGGTCAGCATAGCAGTATCCTCCTATTTCTCTTTACAGATAGAGCCCGTTGTTTTCCAGTTCGTCAATCAGATCACCCATGATATCCACATGATAGGGGGTGATGATGTAGGTGTTGGCAGCCACCTTCTTGATCTTGCCTTCGCCGGCATAGGCAACGCCGGAGAGGAAGTCCACCAGGCGGCGGGCAATGTCCTTATTGGTGGATTCGAGGTTGATGACCACGGTGCGCTTTTCCTTCAGGTGGTCAGCGATCTCGGACGCGTTTTCAAAGCGCTCGGGCTTGACGAGGACAACCTTGAGCTGGGTGGTAGCGTGGATGTTCACCACCTTGTTGCGGCGGTCTTCATAGCGGCGCTCTTCTTTGGCGGCGCGGCGTTCCTCAAAGGGGCTGCTGCTGGATTCCTTGCGCTCCGTCAGATCCGCGAAATCGTTATCAAAATCTTCGTCTTCATCTTCGTAGGGGTGTGCCCACTTTTTCAGTTCGTCTAAGAAACCCATAATTAGCCTCCCGGTTTATTTGTGTCAGACCTGAGCGTAATTGCGCTTGCCGAAGATAGCCGTGCCCACGCGGACCATGTTGGCGCCGCAGGCGATGGCATCGGCAAAATCGCCGCTCATGCCCATAGAGAGATATTCTAATTCATTATCATACAAATTCTCGTTGATGTCAACATATAGTGTATGGACTTTTGTAAAATAGCCCATATTGCCGTGGGGTTCGGTTTCCACGGGGGGAATGGTCATAAGGCCGCGGAGGGAAACATGGGCAAGTTCCTTTGCCTTTTCTGCCGCGGCATACACCTCATCAGGGGCAAAGCCGCTCTTGGCTTCTTCGCCGCCGATGTTCACTTCCAGCAGGATCTTCTGCACGATGCCCAGCTTTTCCGCCTGCTTATTGATCATCTCCAGCAGCTCCAGGCTGCCCACGGACTGGATAAGATCCACCACGCCCACTACCTGCTTTACCTTGTTGCGCTGCAGGTGGCCGATGAAGTGGAGCGGGGCGCCTTCGTATGCGCCGTCTTTGTGCTTGGAGAGCATTTCCTGCACGCGGTTTTCACCCAGCACATCGATGCCGGCGGCAATGGCCTCACGGCAGGCATCGGCATCGTTCATCTTGCTGGCGCCGCAGAGGGTGATGTCGCTTCCCTTGCGGCCGCACTTTTCGGCGGCTGCCGCGATCTCGCTGCGGATCATCTCTATATTTTCAGCAATGGACATGGTATTTTCCTCCAAGTAACTTATATTTGATAAGAAGGATTTGCGGCGGAAGCCGCAACGTATTTCAATCATTTTTCTCAGCGACATGCGCGGCGGGAAAAACGGTTTTATTCATTGCGTTCTGCGGACCGCAGCTATTTTTTCATGCTCTGAGAGAGGGTTTATCCGACTACCTTTCCGTCATACAGGTTGGCCGCGGTGACGATGACCTCGTCCCCCTCACGCAGCGTGGCAAGAGCGCTGGCAGAGGGATCGCCGCCCTTGACGAGGCAGAAGTCCGCGCCGGTGTAGAGTACTTCCACCGGCTTATAGCGGGCAAAAAGACCGCTGCGGCAGTAGATGCCCGTCTCCCCGTTTTCGCCCACACGCAGGGCGTTTTTGGGGATGCGGATGCCGGAATAGCTCTCCAGAATGATCTCCGCTGTCTGCAGACGCAGAAGGGTGGTATCGGAGAGGAACTTTTCGCAGGAGAAAACCACCACCACTTCGCCGTTTTCCTCCGCGGAGATCTTTTCCACACGCACTTTGGTGTCGCTGGCAAGGCCCTTGGCAAAGCGCAGCGTCATGGTGCGGCCCTCCACCATATGGGCGGCGGTTTCCGTGGACATGCAGGAGACGAAGTACCACATATCCCCGTAGATGAGCTTGCCGGTGCCGGAGGTGGCGCCGCTGTTTTTCACCGCCTTATAGGACGCGGGGGTGAGATCCATGATGGTCTCAGGGGTCAGCACGGTTTCATACCCGTCCGTCACGGCGGAATAGATGCCCGAGCGGGGCGCCTTCACGGAAGAGGTATCGGCGCCGGAGGCGGTTTTGAGGGTGTTGAGCTGGGTCTCCACATTGGCGATGACATCGGAATAGTCGGCGCCTGCGGTATAGGTATAGTCACGCTTGAGGACAAGGGAGCGCACCGTTTCGGAGGCGGCGTCCATAGCGTCCAGCTCTCCGGCGGTGACGGCGCCCTGCAGGGTGAAAAGCGCCTGCATGATGTCGCTATCCAGCTTCAACGCGGCGTCCGAACTGGAGGCAGCTTCCTGGGCGAAGTAGAGCTGCTCGAGCTGCAGCTCCAGCGTTTTCATTTCCTCGGCTCGCCGGAGCGCCTCCTGCGTGGCGTAGACCGTGGCAATGCTCTGGCCCACGCCCACCTTCTCGCCTTCGCTGCGGGAGAGGGAGTAAAGACCCGTCAGGTCTTCCAAAACCTCTTCCGTGCGGACAACATAGCCTGAAACAGTGAGCACATCCTCCGTTTCATAGCGGTAGGCCACGGTGAGGGCGAAGGGGTCGGAGTAATATTGGTGGATCTGCAGTCCGAAATAGATGAGCACCGCCACAAAAAGGGTGCCCAGCAGCAGACGGGAGACAATGCGTGATTTCATGTAAGTACCTCTTGATAGATCCCACGCCTGCCGCTTGCGCCGCGGCTTACTCCTCGCTCAAAGTCACCGTATGGACGGGAACGATGGTGGAGATGGCGTGTTTATAAATCATTTGCTGCTTTCCTTCGCTTTGAAGGAAAACGGTGAATCCGTCATAAGCGGTGACGGTACCCCGCATCTGGAAGCCGTTCATCAAAAAGAAGGTAACGGGCGTCTTTTCCCGCCGCAGCGCGGTGAGAAAACGGTCCTGCAGGGTGAGATTGCGGGTCATAGTCATGGTCATGGTAAAAACTCCTTTATCTTTTTTGCGGCGGAGTTTTTGCCGTGCCCCGCCACGGCTTTAGGATAAGCCTGCGGCGGTGAGGATTTTTGTCGCATTTTGGAGAGCCAGAGCAAAATTTCGCTCTTTTTCCCAGTAGAACCAGTGGATGGCTTCGTTTTTACGCAGCCATGTCAGCTGGCGCTTGGCATATTGGCGGGAGCGGAGCTTCACCTCTTCGATGGCTTCCGCCTCGGTCTTTTCCCCGTTGTAAACGCCGAGGAATTCCTTAAAGCCGATGGATTGCAGCGCGGTGGAGGAATCGGGAAGCCCCCGCTTTACAAGGGCGGCTACCTCTTCCAAAAGGCCCTGACGCACCATTTCATCCACTCGCCGGTCGATAAGAGCCTTCATATCCTCCCGGTCCCGGAAGGCAAGGCCCAGATAAATGGCATCGTACTTATCGGGCAGGCGGCGGGTGGCTTCGTTATGCTCATGGATAGTCCTGCCCGTTTCAAGGTAGACCTCCAGCGCGCGGATGATGCGCTTTTCATCGTGGGGATGGAGCTTTTGGGCGGAGACGGGGTCCACTTTGGCAAGGTCGGCAAGGATGCCCTCGATGCCCTCGGCTGCGGCCCGGGCCTCCAGCGCTTTTCTTGTGGGGCTGCTGCCTTCCCCGGCGGCGAAGGAATTGCCCCGCACAAGGGAATCGAGATAAAGCCCCGTGCCCCCCACAAGGACGGGGAGCTTACCGCGGGAGAGGATATCCTGAATGCACTTGTCCGCCTCCTGCGTGAAGCGGGCAACGGACCAGCTTTCCTCAGGGTCTGCCACGGCGATCATGTGGTGGGGCACGCCGTCCATTTCCTCTTCGGTGGCGGCGGCGGTGCCGATGGTCATGCCGCGGTAGATCTGCATGGAGTCAACGGAAACCACTTCGCCGTGGAAGCGCTTGGCCACCTCGATGCCGAAGCGGGTCTTTCCGCAGGCGGTAGGGCCCACGACACAGACGATTTTTTCTGCCACTTGAGGGCCCTCCTTTTTCTTGAGATTACCAGCTGCGGGCGGCTTCTTCCGCCTTGGCAAGGGCAGCTGCCATGTGTTCTTTTTCCAGCTCGGGGGAGACATCCACCGCGTCAGCCACGATGGTCTCGCACAGCTTGATGCCGAACTGGCGGCAGAGCATCACCCAGTGGTGATAGCCGATATTGGCATAGTCATCGATAAAGCCGCCGCCGGAGGTGATGTACATGAGCTTATCGGCGCGGCACAGACCCTTCTGGCCGAACTCGCCGTAGCAATAGCCGATGCGGTTGGCGCAGATATGCTCCACATAGGCGCGCAGCACGCTGGGGAAGGCCATGTCCCAATAGGGAGCGCCCACTACCACGCGGTCCGCGGCGGCAAACTGGCGGGCATGAGCAAACTGGGGCAGATCGGTATGACCGTCATGGAGGAGCTTATCGCGCTCTTCGATCATGGGGAGGGTGAAGTTGGGAAGGTTCAGCGCTTCCACATCCACGCGCACCAGCTCGTAATCGGGATTGGCGGCAAGGAAGGTATCGATAAAAGCGCTGCAGAGCTTACGGGTGCGGCTGCCTTCGCCGCGCTGGGAGATGCAGGAGTCAACAAAAAGCAGGGTTTTCATGGTGATGGGGTTTCCTTTCTGTTCAGGCTCGTTTAAACATTTTTTCCAGTTCATATTGGGTCAGCTTCACGGCAACGGGGCGGCCGTGGGGGCAGTAGCGGACAGCGCCGGACTGCACCTTTTCCACAAGGGCGGCAAGCTCCTTGACATCGCTGGTCATGCCGGCCTTGATGGCGGCCTTGCAGGCCATGGTATGGAGCATGGCGTCCCGCGCGGCGTCAGGCGTGTGGACGCGGCTGGTGGTGAGTTTTTCGGCAAGCTCTTCCAGCGCGCTGGGCGCGTCGGAAGCGTTGATATCCGAGGGGATCTCACGGACAAGGATGCTGCCGTCGCCGAAATCCTCGCAATCAAAGCCGAATTCCTTCAAAAGATCCAGATGAGAGAGAACGGCATCGTAACTCTCGGCGGAGAGATTCACCGCCATGGGCGCCAGAAGGATCTGGGACATGATGGGCTCGGTGTGGGCTTTGAGACGGTCGAAGATCAAGCGCTCATGGGCGGCGTGCTTATCGATGAGCCACACGGTCTTATCCTCCGCCTCGCAGACGATGTAGGTTTTCAGCACTTCCCCCGCGATGCGCCAGGGCGCTTCCTTCACAACGGGCAGCACCGTGGTCTGGGGGTCTTCTTCCACAGCCTTGGGGATAACTTTTTCTTCCTCAAGAGGAATGGTGATGGGTTCAGGCGCCTTTTCCGCAGCCTTTGCGGGCGCCTTGGGGAATAAGGCGGCGGCTTTCTTGGCCTCTTCCTCGGGGGCGAGGAAATCGTCGATGCGCACCTTGCCGCTCATTTCGCTCCTGGCGGAGGGCACGCGGGAAACGAAGGAGGAAGCGGAGTAACCCGCCTGCATGGTGGGCTTGGCCGCGGGTTTGGAAACGGGCGCGGCGGCAGGGGCGGCAGGCTTTGCCGCGGCAAGGTCGCCCCGGGGATTGGTGATCTGAGAGACGCTCAGGGGCTTTTCTTCCCGGGCGGGTTCGCTCTTTTTCCCGTCCAGCGTGTCCAGGGCGGTATAGTAGAGGGCGTTGAATACCTCTTTTTCATTGACGAATTTCACCACCGTCTTGGCGGGGTGAACATTGACATCCACCTGATCCCAAGGAAGGCTCACCTGCACCACGCAGCCGGGGAATTTCCCCTTCATCAGCTGGTTGCGGTAGGCCTCTTCCAGCGCGGCGGTGAGGAGCTGGCTTTTTACATAGCGGCCGTTGACGAAGAAGGACTGCATGCCGCGGCTGCCCCGGGAGCAAAGGGGCTTGGTGATAAAGCCCGTCACCTTCACGCTGCCGCTTTCGCCTTCGATGGGGATGAGCCCCATGGCGAAATCACGGCCCTGGGAGGCATAGATAGCGGAGAGGAGCTTGCCGTCCCCGGGGGTGTGGAGCACTTCCTGCGAATCCTTTACCAGACGGAAGGAAACGGCGGGATGGCTGAGGGAGAGATGCTGCACGATGCCGGAGATGGCGGTGGCCTCGGCGGAGTCTTTTTTCATAAACTTCATGCGGGCGGGGGTGTTGTAGAAAAGATCCCGCACGATGATGGTGGTGCCGTCAGCGCAGCCGGTGGGGAGCACTTCGCCCACCTCGCCGCCGGTGACAAGGAGGCTTGCGCCGCTGTCGCTGCCGCGGGTGCGGGAGAAGATCTCAAGGCGGGAGACGGCGGCGATGGCAGCCAATGCCTCTCCGCGGAAGCCAAGGGTCATAATGGCGGCGAGATCTTCCGCCTCACGGAGCTTGGATGTGGCGTGGCGCAAAAAGGCGGTGGGGAGTTCGGCGGCTTCGATGCCGCAGCCGTTATCGGTGACGCGGATGTAGCGCATGCCGCCGTTCTGGATCTCCACGGTGATGGCGGAGGCCCCTGCGTCCAGCGCGTTTTCCAAAAGCTCTTTCACAACGCTGGCGGGCCGTTCCACCACTTCGCCTGCGGCGATGAGATCGGCCACGTGGGGGGAGAGCTGACGAATGTGAGGCATAGCGGGCCTCCTTTCTCAAAGAGTTTTATGCGATGATCACGAAGAAGGCGAGGGCGTTTACCAGCGCGTGCAGCAGCACGGAGGGCCAGATGTTGCCCGCGCGGTCATAGACCCACGCAAAGACGAGCCCCGGCGCCAGATACTGGAAGATAAGGGTAAGCGCCCCCACATCCAGCCCGCCCACCAACTGGTGGAGCACATGGCCGAAGGCGAAAAGCAGCGCGGAAACACCGTAGGCAACGGCGCGGCTGTTCTCCCGCAGCGAGCCGAAGATGAGCCCGCGGAAGAGCAGCTCTTCCACAAAAGGCGCAAGGAGAATAAGGATCACCGCCGTCATATGGGGGGCGACGCCTGCCTGGGCGGTGATGGTGACATCGTTGAGATTCACACGGTTTCCCATCAGGGTGTGGGTCAGGCGGTAAATAAGCTCGTTGAGCCCGTAAAAGGCGATGAGACCCACAAAGAAGGTGGAGCAGCTGCGGTTGAGGTGATTGAAGAGGGCGGAGAGATTGGCCCCCAGATAGTGCCAG
>JAFQLA010000056.1 GCA_017396725.1 Oscillospiraceae bacterium | reverse complement strand
TATCTCACCCGCCTTGCTGCCAAGTGCACCGCAAAGCGCATGGTGCCCGACTACATCAGCGAAAAGAAGATGCTGGAGCTGAAGGTGGACAAGAACGGCGAAGGCCATTGCTACACCTGCATGGGCTGCCGCTCCTTCCTCACCCCCTATGTAGATCCCGAAACCAACCAGCCCAAGTATTACGGCCGCTTCAATCAGGGCGTTGTCACCATCAACCTGCCCGATGTGGCTCTCTCCTCCGGCGGCAACATCGATAAGTTCTGGAAGATCTTTGACGAGCGTCTGGAGCTCTGCCACGAAGCGCTTATGTGCCGTCACGAACGCCTCAAGGGCACCCTTTCCGATGCCGCTCCCATCCTTTGGCAGCACGGCGCCTGCGCGCGTCTGGAAAAGGGCGAGCCCATCGACAAGCTCCTCTTCGGCGGCTACTCCACCATCTCCCTTGGCTATGCAGGTCTTTATGAGTGCGTGAAGTTCATGACCGGCAAGAGCCATACCGACCCCTCTGCCACTCCCTTCGCCCTGCAGGTCATGGAAAAGATGAACGACTCCTGCCGCAAGTGGAAGGCACAGCACAACATCGACTTCTCCCTCTACGGCACTCCCCTGGAATCCACCACCTACAAGTTCGCCAAGTGCCTGCAGAAGCGCTTCGGCATCGTGCCCGGCATCAACGATAAGGGCTATATCACCAACAGCTACCATGTCCACGTCTGCGAAGAGATCGACGCTTTCGCCAAGCTGAAGTTCGAAGCCCAGTTCCAGCACCTCTCCCCCGGCGGCGCCATCAGCTATGTAGAAGTGCCCAACATGCAGAATAACATTCCCGCTGTGCTGCAGCTCATGCGCTTTATCTACGATAACATCATCTATGCCGAACTCAACACCAAGAGCGACTATTGTCAGGTCTGCGGCTGGGACGGCGAGATCGATATCGTGGAAGATGACGGCAAGCTCATCTGGAAGTGCCCCAAGTGCGGCAACACCGATCAGGACAAGATGAATGTTGCCCGCCGCACCTGCGGTTATATCGGCACCCAGTATTGGAATCAGGGCCGCACGCAGGAGATCAAGGACCGCGTGCTGCATCTGTAATTTTCAGGAGGCTCTATGTATTACGGAGAGATCAAAAATTTCGATATCGCAAACGGTGAAGGCGTGCGGGTGAGCCTGTTTGTTTCCGGCTGCACCAACCACTGCGAAAACTGCTTCCAGCCCCAGACCTGGGCCTTTGACTACGGAAAGCCCTTCACCGCCGAAACGGAAGACGCCATCATCGAAATGCTCCGTCCCGATCATATCTCCGGCCTCACCCTTCTGGGCGGCGAACCCATGGAGCCCCAAAACCAGCGCGGCCTTCTCCCCTTCCTGCAGCGTATACGCCGCGAGCTTCCCGGAAAGACTATCTGGTGCTTCACCGGCTTTACGCTGGATGAAGAGCTGATGAAGGACGGCAGCTATCCCCGCTGCGAAGTGACGGATGACGTCCTTGCCCAGATCGATGTTCTGGTAGACGGCCGTTTCGTGCAGGCGCTTTACGATATTTCCCTCCTCTTCCGCGGTTCTTCCAACCAGCGGCTCATCGACATGAACGCCACGCGGAAAGAGGGCAAGATCGTTCTTTGGAACCCTTAAGGAGAGGAATATGGAGATCAAAGTAAAAAAACTGCATCCCGAGGCGATCCTTCCCAAGCGCGGCTCTGTTGACGCCGCCGGCAGCGACCTTTATGCCTGCATCCCTGAAGGCAGCCTTGTGATCCCTCCCCATGCCACCGTCCGCGTGGGCACCGGCCTTGCCATGGCCATTCCCTCCGGCTACTTCGGCGGCATCTTCGCCCGCAGCGGCCTTGCCACCAAAGAAGGTCTGCGCCCCGCCAACTGCGTTGGCGTGGTGGACAGTGACTACCGCGGCGAAAATCAGGTGCCCCTCCATAACGATACCGACACCGAAAAAACGGTGCGCCACGGCGACCGCATCGCCCAGATGGTGATCCTGCCCTGCCCGGCTGTGGAATACACCGAGGCCGGGGAACTGGATGACACCGACCGCGGCGCCGGCGGTTTCGGCAGCACCGGCAGATGACCCATCCCCTGAAAGGAGATCGAAACCATGATCCGGCTCACCAAAGACAATTTCAAAGAAGAAGTATTTGATTCCGCTCAGCCTGTGCTGGTGGATTTCTGGGCCACCTGGTGCGGCCCCTGCAAGATGATCGCCCCCGTTCTGGAGGAGATCGACGCCGAGCTCCCCGCCCTTAAGATCGGCAAGGTCAATGTGGACGAGGAAAACGCTCTGGCCGCTGCCTTCGGCATCAGTTCCATCCCCACGCTGATCCTCTTTAAGGACGGCAAGGCCGAAAAGGCTATCGTAGGCTATCGCACCAAGGCAGACCTTCTCAAGGATATTGGAGAGATCTGATATGAAAGTCCGATTCAACGATAACGAAGAGATCGTGCGCACCATCAAGGAAGGTCTGCAGCAGACCGGGGGGTACTGCCCCTGCCGCCGCGAGCGCACCGAAGAAAACAAGTGCATCTGCAGCGAATTCCGCGCCCAGATGGCAGACCCCGACTTTGAAGGTTACTGCCATTGCATGCTCTACTACAAGGAAAAGTAAGGTAGCCCACCATGATCCAGGACATCGCACCCCACATTTACAACAACCACTATGTACATATCCGTCCGCAGGAAAGCGACCATGTGCTGATCTATCAGAATAAGCGCGTGCTGCTCCGCACCGAGCCGGACGCTTCTTACCGCGCACCCCTTTTCACCGATCTGACTGACGAGGAAAAGGAGCGCTGCCTGGATAAGGCTATCTATCTCTTTGAGATCGACGGGGAAAAGTATTTCCTTGTCTCCAATGAGACCGTGACCGAGGGTGAGCACCTCTTCTGGTTTGAAGTGGCTCACACCCGTGAGATCCAGCCCGGCTTTGTGGCCTTCCTCGTCATCACCGGCGCCCAACTCAACCGCTGGTACGAAAGCCGCGCCTACTGCGGCCGCTGCGGTAATCGTACCGAGCACAGCACCACCGAGCGCGCCATGGTCTGTCCCCGGTGCGGCACCACGGAATATCCCAAGATCTGCCCCGCCGTCATCGTTTGTATCCGCAACGGCGACAAGTGCGTGGCCTCCCGTTTTGTAGACTCCCGGGGCAACGCCCGCTACAGTCTCATCGCCGGCTTCAATGAGATCGGCGAAACGCTGGAAGAGACCGTTCACCGCGAGGTGATGGAAGAGGTCGGCATCAAGGTCAAGAACCTCACCTATTACAAGAGCCAGCCCTGGAGCTTTTCCGACACCCTCCTCTCCGGCTT
>JAFQLA010000055.1 GCA_017396725.1 Oscillospiraceae bacterium | reverse complement strand
CATCTCAAAAATCATACCCTTCCGGAAATCGCCGGCAGTAATAGTAGGCATAGTTATTTCCTCCTCACAAATCTTAGCGAGAAAACGACCTGCGGAAGGACATTTTCTCTCGCGCTTTTCACGCTAAATAACCGAAAATATTTTATCCTATATTGCCCGTTATTGCAAGCATTTTTCCCGCACTTGGCTGGAAATTCTGGAATTTTTTCACACGCTCTTTCTTCTGCGCCGTCTGGAAATCCTTTTAAAGGGCTCCTGCAGGGCGTGCAGCACCTTCTGCCAGGCTGTTACAGCGCCGCCCAGAGGCTCCACCATCAGCGCCAGAACTCCCGCCCGGTTGGCTGCAAGCATATCGGTGAGAAGCTTATCCCCCAGCATAGCGGTTGCCTCCCGCGCAACGCCGGCGCGCTTCATTCCGGCCTCCAGGCCACGGGTGGAAGGCTTTCCGGCATGACCCTCATAGGGCACGCCCAGATCCGCGCAAAACTCTGTCACCCGTTTTCCCGAACGGTTATTGGAAACGATCATAAATTGGATATCGTTTTCCTTCAATTCCGCGATCCACTGCCGCAGATGTTCATCAGGCCGGCGAACGGCCTTGGGAGCAAGGGTAAAATCCAGATCACTCAGCAGCAGCCTGATGCCCCGCTCTTTTAAATAGGCAGGTGTGATCTGTCCATAATTGTCAAATACCTGATAGGGCGTCAGTGAAATGGGCATAGTAGGCTCCTTTGCTGCATAGTTTACAAGCAGTATAACAGTTTTTTGTCTCCAGTACAAGGGGGAATGACGATGCTCACTTATCTGGCTGCCGCACCCGCGCACCGAAGATCCGCGTCTGCCCACACCACCAATCTTGCCCATATCGCCTATCGCATCGGAGAAAATTCCACCCTTCTCCGCCATGACCTTCCCGCACAGGGCGGATTGCTCTGTGTGGAAGATCGGGATGCTCCTCCTATCCCCAGCGCGGAAAAGCTCTGTGCCGCCGCTTTGCGAGAGTGCAGGCGGCAGAATTTCAGCGGCATTCTTCTGGACTTCGAGCGTACTCCATCGCCGGACCGCCGCGCCTTTGTGCGGCATCTGGAAGCCCTGCGGGGGTCCCTTTCTTTATACATTCCCCGCGCTTACAGCGCAGATGCCCCCAAGGCAGCACTGCTCATCGGCTCTGCCATTTCCGGCGGAGACTTCCGCAGCTATCTTTCCCAGCTTCGTTCGCTGAATCATCCTCTCGCGCTGGATACGGAGCGGCTGCGGATGGACTTTCCTCTCCCCTGCCCCAGCGGAATCGGTACCCCCCTCACCAAAGAAGCTCTGGCGCAGCGTATGCCGCCCGCCACCTTCTTTTCCCGCGAGCTATGCGCCCGCTATTTCACCTATCAGGAAAACGGAAACACCCATTTCGTCCTCTTCGACGATGCCGAGACCATGAACCGCAAAGTCCGCATCGCGGAAGAACTTGGTTTTGCCGCCGCCTTTTTCCTCTGGCCGGAGATCGAGGATCTGGCAAACGACATCCACTGGTAATCCACCAGCTGTTGACCACAGCACCGAAAAACGAAAAGTACCGCACCCGAACGGGTGCGGTACTGCGGAAGGTATATTAATAGTAACGCTTCTTGTTCTTGCGAGCAGCCTCAGACTTCTTGCGACGCTTCACGCTGGGGCTCTCATAATGCTCTCTCTTGCGGACCTCGGCAATAACGCCAGCCTT
>JAFQLA010000054.1 GCA_017396725.1 Oscillospiraceae bacterium | reverse complement strand
GGGTAAGGCAGAGGAAGCTGCAAGACTTGCCATCTCCAGCCCCCTGCTCGAAACTTCCATCCACGGTGCCCGCGGCGTGCTCATCAACGTCACCGGCTCCATGGATATCGGTCTTGAGGAAGTGGAACAGGCTGCCTCTTTGGTGCAGGACGCCGTCCATCCCGACGCGCTCACCATTTTCGGTGCCACTTTCGACGAAACGCTGGACGACGAGATCCGCGTCACCGTCATTGCCACCGGCTTCAACGAAGGCCAGAGCTTTGCCAGTGTCGCTCCCGCTGCTCCGGCAGTGGAGGCAAAGGCCGCTGAGGCCGCTCCCGCGCCTCTCGCTCCCATTGACTATGAGGAGGATAAGGCCGCTGCCGAGGCTGAGGAAAAGCAGAGTGAAGAAGATCTCTTCGCTGATATCATTAAGATTTTCAACCGCGAAAAGTAAAATTGATGCAAAAGCCGCAGGATTTTCCTGCGGCTTTCTTTTTTCTGTTTCCGCACATAAGGAGGAAGAATATCTCTTGCCAGAAGCACTATTATTTGCTTCGGCTAACAAAGCGGCAAACGAGGGAAAGTAAGAGCGCCGATGAAAAATCGGTTTTGAAAATCATCCATTCTTCCTTTTGCAAAAAAATAAGGAGAGGTGATGGGATGGATGAGAGCAAAAAAACAAAAAGACGGCGCCGTGCCGCAGGGGCCGTCAGCGCGGCCTTTGCCGCCACGCTGATTTTCACCGCTGCCGTGCCGGCAAGTGCCCTTGAGCCGCCGCAGGAGCAGCGTATGCTGATCCCGGTGGGGAAAGCGGTGGGAGTCAAGCTCTTCTCCGAGGGCGTTATGGTGGTCGCTTTGTCGGAAGAAGAGGGCGCCGCAAAAAAGAGCGGTGTCAAGGTGGGAGATATTCTCCTGACCATGAACGGACAGGAGATCGAAAGCATCGAGCAGCTTACGGAACTGGTGCAGGAGAATGGTGACAGCGCCGCCTGCCTCACACTACAGCGGAGCGGGCGGACAAAGGAACTGGAACTGATCCCCCGGCAGGATGCCGAGGGTGTCTACCGCCTTGGTGCATGGATCCGCGACTCCATGGCGGGCATCGGCACCGTGACCTATGTTGATCCCGAAAGCGGCGCCTTTGCGGCGCTGGGGCATGCCGTGACGGATGTGGATACGGGAAAAGTGATGCCTCTAGCCCACGGAGCGATCATGCCAGCTGCGGTTAAGGCGGTCAAACGCGGCGCAAGCGGTGCGCCGGGAGAGCTGCGCGGCGACTTTGACTTGACAAAGGATCTGGGGTCGCTATACAAAAATACGCCCAGCGGTATTTTTGGTACCATGGATCATGCCGCTGCCACCGAAAGCTTTGGGGAGGCACTGCCCATTGCGGGAAAAGACGAAATTGCTGAGGGCGCGGCAACGATCCTTGCAAACTGCGACGGGAATGAAGTGCAGGAATATCATGTGGAGATCGAGAAAATCTATGCGGGCAATCAACCCACACGAAATCTCCTGCTGCGTGTGACGGATGAGCGGCTGCTTGCCCTCACCGGCGGCATCGTACAGGGCATGAGCGGCTCACCCATTTTGCAAAATGGCCGAATTGTGGGAGCAGTCACACACGTGCTGGTAAATGACCCGACCAGAGGCTACGGTATCTTCATTGAGAACATGCTGGAAGCAGCAGAATAAACGATTTGACAGGGGCAGAAATGCCCCTGTCTTTTTGATATTTTTGATAAAATGAAATTGCAACCTTAAGTT
>JAFQLA010000053.1 GCA_017396725.1 Oscillospiraceae bacterium | reverse complement strand
CTTCAGGCGGCTAAGAAACCTTGTCTGGATTCTTTGGCTGCACGCGGTGTAGTGGGTAATGTGGTGAACTGCCCCAAGGGTCTTCCCGCAGGCAGCGAAACGGCCATTCTTTCTATCTTTGGCTGTGACCCCAGAACTTATTTCACCGGCCGCTCTCCTATGGAAGCTGCCGCCTCCGGCATTGAGCTGCATCCCGGCAACATTGCTTACCGCTGCAATCTGGTGAATCTTTCCGACGGGGAAGGCCCCCTTTGCGAAAAGACCATTCTTTCCCACAGTGCGGGCTCTATCGAAGGCGAAGACGCGCTTGCCATTGTGGAAGCGCTGGAGAGCAATAAGGAATTCAGCGCTCTTCTTGATAAAGCGCAGATCACCATCCATCATTTCCCCGCTTTCCGCCAGATCGCTGTGCAGAAGAGCGCGGATAATGCCGGCCTTAAGCTGACTCCGCCCCATGATCACCTGGGTGAAGTGGTGGGTGAGCTTTTGCCCAAGGGCTGTGAAAACGCTGAGCTGCTCCTTGCTCTGATGGAATGTGCCCACAAGGTTTTGAACGCTCATCCCATCAATGAGCGCCGCCGCGCGGAAGGGAAGATGCCTGCCAACGGCATCTGGTTCTGGGCGGAAGGCACGGCGGTGCAGCTGCCTGATTTCAAAGAAAAATACGGCCATTTCGGCGGCGTGATCAGCGCCGTACCCCTGTGCCACGGTATTGCCGCCCTCAGCGGTCTTAAAATGATCGAGGTGGAAGGCGCCACCGGCGAGCTGGACACCAATTTTGAAGGCAAGCTGGAAAAGGCGATCGAGCTTATCACCGGGGAAGACGATTTTGTGGCTATCCACATCGAAGCGCCGGACGAATGCACCCACAACGGTGACCTTCCCGGTAAGGTCCAGGCCATTGAATGGCTGGATTCCCGCGTTCTTGCCCCCCTTGTTGACAGGTTGGCTAAAGAGGATTTCGATTACCGTATCCTGATCCTCTCTGACCATAAAACGCTGACTGCTACCCGCGGTCACGATGGCGATCCCGTACCTTATTTGATCTATCAGAAAAGTGTTGACACCGGCTTTGGCGGCGTGTACGACGAAGTGACCGGCATGGCCGGAAAGACGGTGGAAAACGGCGCTGATCTGATGGGAATGTTATTTGAAATGTAGGAGGAAAAACATGAACAAGAAGTTTGAAAAGCTGGGCTTTTATCCCGCAGACATTCTGCTGCCC
This sequence comes from Oscillospiraceae bacterium, assembly GCA_017396725.1. The sequence goes on along the minus strand of JAFQLA010000053.1, from coordinate 4,167 downwards.
AAGGATTGCGACATGGAAAAGTGGGCAGTTGTAGCCTGCGACCAGTTCACTTCCGAGCCCGAATATTGGGAAGCAGTGGAAAAGAAGGTTGGCGATGCTCCCTCTACCCGCCGCGTGATCCTTCCCGAAGCCAATCTGGAAGATCCCAATGTTGACGAATACATCGCTGACATCAATGCCTGCATGGATAAGTACATGGCAGACGGCATTTTCGAAACTCTGAAGGATTCTCTCATCTATATCGAACGCAACCAGTCTGACGGTCGTGTCCGTCACGGTCTCATCGGTATGGTAGACCTGGATACCTATGATTTCACCCCCGGTTCCGGCGCTCTCATCCGCGCTACCGAAGGTACCGTTCTCGAACGCATTCCTCCCCGCGCTAAGGTTCGCCGCAACGCTCCCATCGAACTGCCCCACGTAATGCTCCTCATCGACAACCCCGAAAAGACCGTTATCGAACCCCTGACCGCTGCTGCTGACAGCATGGAAGTGGTTTACGATTTCGACCTCATGCAGAACGGCGGCCACATCAAGGGCTACAAGCTCTCCGCTGCTCAGATCGATGCCGTTGCTGACGCTCTCGAAGGCCTCACCACCGACGAAGCTATGAAGGCTAAGTACAATGTTTCCGGTGTTGCTCCTCTGCTGTTCGCAGTAGGCGATGGCAACCACTCTCTGGCAACCGCTAAGGCTTGCTATGAAGAACAGAAGAAGGGCCTCACCCCCGAAGAATATCTGAAGCTGCCCGCTCGTTACGCTCTGGTTGAAGTTGTTAACAACCATGACGACGCTCTGCAGTTCGAGCCCATCCATCGCGTTGTATTCGATGTTGACGCTGAAAAGATGATGGCTGAATTCAAGAAGTTCTATCCCGAAGCACACGAAGGCCAGGGCAAAGGTCACACCATCGCTTACAACTATGGCGACAAGAAGGGCTTCATCACCGTTCCCAATCCCTCCGTTCAGCTGGCAGTTGGCACTCTGCAGGCCTTCATCGACAGCTATCTGAAGGAATTCGGCGGCAAGGTAGACTACATCCACGGCGACGAAGTTACCGAAGAACTGGGTTCCAAGCCCGGCAACATCGGCTTCAAGCTGCCCGCTATGGGTAAGGAACAGCTGTTCAAGACCGTTATGGCTGACGGCGTTCTGCCCCGCAAGACCTTCTCCATGGGTCACGCTGCTGACAAGCGTTACTACATCGAAGCTCGCAAGATTCGCTGATAAATTGCTGGTAATTAGAGCATACTTGCAGTATAATAGCACCGTAGGGAAACCTACGGTGCTATTTTTTGTCTGAAGGGGGCGATAGAGGGTGTACACCAAGAACCGTGACACAGAAGTCGCACTTTTGAAAAAGCTCTGGACCAACGAAGCGGTGACTTGCCCCAAGTGCGGCGAGGCGGTGCTGACCCATCTTCACAAGAAGGCAAAAAAGAGCGATTGCGAATGGAAATGTTCCGCCTGCGGTGAGATCTACAGAACGATCCGCATGCTCAAAGAGCTGCCGGAGGAATGAGATCCCGGCATTTCGATATTTTTAAGGAGTTGCGATTATGGAATCTACGCTGCGCCGTACCTGGGCTGAGATCAATCTCGACAATCTGATCCATAATTACAAAAGACTGCGTGCCCATGTGGGGGATGGAGTGAAATTCCTGGGCGTGGTAAAGGCGGACGCCTATGGCCATGGCGCGCTGCATTCTGCCCGTGTGCTGCAGGAACAGGGGGCAGACTATCTGGCCGTCTCCAGTCTGGATGAGGCCCGTGAGCTGCGCCATCACGGCATCACGATTCCCATTTTGCTGCTGGGGCACACTCCTGCGGAGGAAGTGCCGCTGCTGCTCCAGAATGATATTACCCAGACTGTGACCTGTGAGGCCAAGGCATTGGAATACGATGCGGAAGCAAGAAAATGCGGCGGCAAGCTGAAGATCCACATCAAGCTGGATACAGGTATGTCCCGCCTCGGCTTTTTGTGTGACGGCGTACATTTTGAAAGCGGCGTGGAGGGTGTGCTCCGTGCCTGCCGACTTGAAAATCTGGAGGCGGAGGGTATCTTTACCCATTTTGCCGCCGCCGATGAGCAGGATGAGGAAAGCGTTGCTTTTACCCGCAAACAGTTTGCGCTTTTTAACCGCGTGGTGTCCGTGCTGGAGGAAAAGGGCGTGCATTTCGCCCTGCGGCATTGCGCCAACAGCGGCGCCGTTGCCAACTATCCCGAGACCTATCTTGATATGGTGCGCCCCGGCATTTTGCTTTACGGCTACGGTGAGCATGCCGAAAAACTGGGTGTAAAGCCGGTGATGAGCCTTAAATCCGTGGTGAACACCATTAAGATTTTCGAGGCAGATACGGATGTGAGTTACGGCCGCCTCTATACCACCGACAAGCGCAGTCGCCTTGGCGTTCTTCCTATCGGCTATGCGGACGGTTTTTTCCGCTGCCTCTCCAACCGCTGCTCTCTTGCCACCAAGTATGGCCCTGCACCTCTTCGCGGGCGGATCTGCATGGATATGTGCATGATCGATCTGAGCGAACTGCCTGAAATTCAGGTGGGGGACGAGGTGGAGATCTTTGGCAGCAACAATTCCCTTGATGCGCTGGCAGAACTGGCCGGCACCATTCCTTATGAACTGACCTGCGCCGTTTCTAAGCGGGTGCCCCGCGTATTTATTGCCGAGGGGAAGGAGATCGGCCGTGAATTGCGGCTTCTGGATTGATACATGACTATGAAAATTACCCTCAGCGCCCCTGCAAAACTGAATCTGACGCTGGATATCCTCCGCCGCCGTGAAGATGGCTATCACGATCTTTGCATGGTGATGCAGAGCATTTCCCTTTGCGACGAGGTGACGCTGGAGAAAAATGAAACCGGCGGCATTACCTGCGCAAGCAACTGGGGCCATATTCCCTGTGATGAGCGAAATCTTGCGGTGAAGGCGGCAAAAGCTTTCTTCGCCTATACGGAGATCCCCTGCGGGGGGCTGCACATCACCCTTGAAAAAAAGGTGCCCAGCGGCGCGGGAATGGCAGGGGGCAGCACGGATGCGGCAGCCGTTCTCAAGGGCCTGCGGGAGCTGTACGCGCCCCATCTCACCCGTGACGAACTGGAAATGCTGGGCGCGCAGATCGGCAGCGATGTGCCTTACTGTGTGCGCGGCGGCACGGCACTGGCAGAGGGGAGAGGCGAGATTTTACAGGATCTTCCTTCCATGCCCGCGTGTTGGTTTGTGATCTGCAAGCCTGATTTTTCCGTCTCCACGCCTATGCTTTTCGGCCGCGTGAAGGTGGATGCGCTGCAAGACCGCCCTCATACGGAAGAGATGCTGCGCGCTATTGAGGCGCAGGATATCACCCGCGTGGCAGAGCTTTGCCGCAATGTATTTGAAGAAGTACTGCCGGAGGAATTCGGCGAGGTATTTACCATAAAGAAAGCGCTCTTGTCACAGGGGGCGCTCAGCGCCGTGATGACGGGCTCAGGCCCCACGGTTTTCGGTATTTTCCGCGATAAGGGAAAAGCCGAAGCGGCTTTTGAAAAGCTGAAAGACCGCTATGCCGAAACCTATTTGGCAGAGCCTGTATAAAAATGGAAGAAAGAGTCCATACTCACCTCAGTTTTTGAAAGGAGTATGGATATGGACCGAAAGAAATTGTGGGAGATCGCCTGCGCAGCGGCGCTGGTGGTCACCATGGGTTTTTATATGCTGACCGATTCCCCTATGGGCCTTACCAATTGGTGGGGCGTTGTCTTCAGCCCCCTTTGCGCCTCCGGCGTCAGCGATGAGGCAGAGGGAGAAGAATACATTTTCAAGTGGAAAATGCTGGAGATCATGGGGAAATGGTTTCAATTCCAATAAGGGGGCAGAGAATTCTGCTCCCTTTTTCAGAAAGGCAGGGCAGAAACTATGTTGGAGATCCGGATCGGTTTGACCCGCAGCGGTAAGTCCGAAGGTATCCTTGCGCAAATGAATATGCGAAAAGGCGAGGCGCCGCAGCTTCTCATCGTGCCTGAGCCTGCCTCCCATCAGGCGGAAGTGGATCTTTGCCGTGTGCTGGGGGATACGGCTTCCCGCTATGCGGAGGTGGTGAGCTTCCGCCTTTTGAGCCAGCGCGTTCTTTCTGAAACCGGTGGCCTTTCCGATTATACTCTGGATAAGGGCG
>JAFQLA010000052.1 GCA_017396725.1 Oscillospiraceae bacterium | reverse complement strand
GCCGCCTTCACCACGGCGCGGATCTCCTCATCCGCTTCGCAGATCAAAGGCGCATAAACGCCCTTGAGTTCTTCAGGCAGCATCTGCAAAAGCTTGTCGCAGGCCACCTGCTCCACTTCCTTGTAAGAATCGCGGATCTTGGGGTTATAATACTTGATGGGCGTGGGCATATCACCGGTGATGATCTCACTGGCATCGTGATACAAAGCGGCTACCGCCACCTTGCCCGCATCGATCTTGCCGCCGAAATAGGTGTTGCGGATCTCCGCCAGAGCATGGGCCACTACGGAGACCATGTGGCTGTGCTCCTGAATATTTTCGGCGTAGCTGTTGCGCATCAGTGCCCAGCGGTTGATAAAGCGCATGCGGGCGATATAGGCAAAGAAATGATGTGCCATAGTTATTCCTCCACGATCTCGCCGACAAGGCTGTTTTCACAAACACCCGTGATCTTCACCTGCCGCACCTCGTTGTGCAGCCCTTCACCGTCAGCAAGAACTTCCATATAATTGGGGGCATGACCTGCGAAATATCCGCCCTTTTTCTGCTCAAAAAGCACCGCGAAGGTGCGTCCCACGCACTCTTCCATATAGGTGCGGTGCATCTTCTCCGCAACAGCCGCGGCGCGATGGGCCCGCTCTTCCTTCACCTGCGCGCTCACCTGCTTCATCTTGGCGGCAGGGGTGCCGGGGCGGATGGAATAGGGAAAAACATGCATGTCCGCAAAGGCGCACTTTTGGATCATGGCAAGGGTCTCTTCAAATTCCTCCTCCGTCTCCTCGGGGAAACCGGCGATCAGGTCGGTGGTAATGGCGGGATGGTCAAACCACTTGCGAAGAAGGGCCACGGACTCCAAAAAACGCTCCGCGTCATACTTGCGGTTCATGCGCTTAAGGGTCGCCGTGGAGCCGCTTTGCAGGGACAGGTGGAAATGGGGACAAAGGTTCTTATAGCCTGCCATGCGGCGGCAGAAATCCTCGGTAATGGTGCGGGGTTCCAGGCTCCCCAGGCGGATGCGGATATCACCCGCTTCAGTGCAGATGAGTTCCAAAAGGTCGGTAATGGTGGTGCCGTCCTTCAGATCGTGACCGTAGGAGGAGATCTCGATCCCCGTGACCACGATCTCGCGGTACCCCTCTTCCTTCAGCTGACGCACCTGTTCACGGGCCACTTCCATAGGAAGGGAGCGAACGGGGCCGCGGGCATAGGGGATGATGCAGTAAGTACAGAAATTGACGCAGCCGTCCTCCACCTTCATCATGGCGCGGGTGCGCTCTGCCATGCCGCCGGCAGGCAGCACTTCGAAAACGCGGCGGCGCAGCGCCTCGTCAATATTTTCCATAGGGCGGCGGTCACGGTATTCTTCTTCCAGCAGATCAAGAAACGCGCGGCGGTCGTTGGTGCCCGCGATGAGATCCACTTCCAGACTCCGCGCTTCATCCTGATGGGTCTGCACATAGCAGCCGCAGGCAGCTACTACCGCATTGGGGTTGAGCTTTTTGGCGCGGCGGATCATCTGGCGGGACTTCTTGTCGCTCACCGCCGTGACAGAGCAGGTGTTGATCACATACACATCCGCTTCGGACTCAAAGCTCACCAGTTCATGACCTCTGGCGCAGAGCTCGCGCTCCATAGCCTGGGTCTCATACTGGTTTACCTTGCAGCCAAGGGTATAGATGGCAAATCGCATGTGTTTCAACTCCTTTCTCCACGGTCAGGCAGCCTTGCGCCACCTTGCCATTTCGCGTTTTGCGTGATACAATAACATGATAAATTTGTTTTCACACCGTAAGGGCCTCTGCCCTCAGGATCATTATACCGATTTTTCCCCAAACGGGCAATACTTTGGAGGGATTTCTCATGCATTATCTCGATCACGCCGCTACAACGCCCATTCCCAAGGCGGTGGCGGACGCCATGTATCAGGAGCTGACGGAGCATTTCGGCAATCCGTCTTCTCAGTATGCCATGGGCCGTGCGGCCAAGGAACGGCTGGAACAGCGCCGCGGTACCGTTGCCCGCGCCCTTGGCTGCCAGCCTAAAAACCTCCATTTCACCTCCTGCGGCACGGAGGCGGACAACTGGGCCATCTCTGCCGCCGTGTGGAACGGCCGCCACACCGGCAAGCACATTATCACCACCGCCATTGAGCACAGCGCCGTTCTGGAGCATTGCAAGCACCTTGCCAAGCGGGGCTACGAGGTCACCTATCTCAAGCCCGATACCAACGGCAACATCACCGCGCAGCAGGTGGCGGAGGCATTGCGTGAGGATACCATCCTCGTTTCCATGATGCTGGTGAATAACGAGACGGGTGTGATTTTGCCCGTGCAGGAAGTCGCTCAGCTTTTGAAGGCAAAAAAGAGCGCGGCTCTTCTCCATACCGACGCTGTGCAGGCTTTTATGAAGATCCCCTTCACCGCCCCCCAGCTGGGTGCGGATTTTGTGGCGATCTCCGCCCATAAGATCGGCGGGCCCAAGGGAAGCGGCGCTCTCTATATCAGCGACCGCGTCCGCGCGCCGCTGCCCATGCTCTTTGGCGGCGGGCAGGAAAGCGGCCTGCGCGCCGGCACCGAACCCACCGCGCAGATCGCAGGCTTTGCAAAAGCCGTGGAACTGCGGGCAGAAAACCTTGAAGAAAAGCTCCGCCACATGGCGGAGATCAAGGCATACTGCCTCTCCCGCCTCAGCGGGATCGAAGGTCTCGTCCGCGTGGGCAACGGGGATGCGCCTCATGTTCTCTCCGTTTCCATGCCCGGCTATCCCAGCGCCAATGTGGTGACGGATCTCAGCGATCAGGGCATCTGCATCTCCGCAGGCTCCGCCTGCCACAAGGGAAAGCCCAGCCATGTTTTTGCCGCGCTGGGTCTTGAAAAGCGAGTGACACAGGGTATCCTCCGCATCAGCTTCGCCCCCGAAACCACCCGCGAGGATATCGACGCGCTGTATGAAGCGCTGAAAAAGCACCACGACACCCGCTTTCCCATGTTCTGATGAGGTATATCTATGTTCAGCTATCTTAAACGCGAGCCCGGCTTCTACCGCCGCATCGCTTCTCTCGGCATCCCTGTGCTGCTCCAGCACCTGATCACCAACTCCCTCGGCTTTGTAGATACTTTCATGGTGGGCCTCATCGGCAATCTGGAGATGTCTGCCGTCACGGCCGCCAATGTGCCCGTGACCCTTTTCCAGATGATCCTCTTCGGTTTCCAAAGCGGGTCTGCCGTTCTTTTCAGCCAGTACTGGGGCAAGAAGGACATCCGCACCATCAACCGCGTGCTGGGTCTCGGCTTCTACACCGCAGGCGGCGTGGGGCTTCTTTTCGCGCTGCTGCTTTTCTTCCAGCCGGAATTTGTCATGGGCCTTGTGACCAACAACAAAGATATCATCGCCCTTGCCGCGCCCTATATCCATATCGTGGGCTTTTCCTATGCTTTCAACAGTCTTTCCATGATCTACATCAACATGGAAAGCGCCACAGAAAACCCCAAACTGGGCACCACGGTGCTGGGTATCTCCACCGTTTGCAACACCCTTCTTAACTACATCTTTATTTTCGGCAAGCTGGGCTTCGATCCCATGGGGATCCGCGGTGCGGCCCTTGCCACTCTCATCTCCCGCATCATCGAATTTATCATCACCTTCGGCTATGCCTTCCTCAGCCGCCGCGTGCCCCTTATGGCCCGCTATCTGCTGCGCCCCGGCAAGGTGATGCTGGGCAGTTACATGAAGTACAGCTCCCCCGTGATCCTCAACGAGACCCTTTGGGGCCTCGGCACCTCCATGTTCACCGTGATCATGGGGCACATGGCCCTCAGCGCCGATATGCTGGCTGCT
>JAFQLA010000051.1 GCA_017396725.1 Oscillospiraceae bacterium | reverse complement strand
GGTCAGGCAGCCGTCTTTAAAGTCCACGAACTCCACGCCGCCGCCGTGCTGAGCCAAGGCGGGCGCCACCTTTTCTCTCAGTACTTTTTCAATTTTTCCCCGCATGGCGTCCACCTCCTTTTTCCCCTTTATTCTACCACCCCCGCGCGGGAAGTGCAATTGAGAAAACCGATCCCGCCAAGCCTTTGGTGCAGAAATACAAATAAATACGGAAATTTCCGCCAAATCCCCTTCCGCACAAGAAAAATCCCCTGCCTTTGGCAGGGGATTCTGTTATTCGGTTTCTTCTGCCGCTTTGAGCTCCGCGGCGGAGGCCTCCACATCGGCTAAAAGCGCCGTCCACGCCTCTTCATGCTCCACATAGTACTTGGGGCAGATCTTGCCCGTCACATCGTAGTGGCGGATCACATCCTCGGTCTCCAGATCGAAGGTGTACACCAGCCACGCCGTGAGCTCTACAAGGCTTTCCATGGTCTCGGGGGAGAATTCTCCCGTTTCGTCCTCGTGGCACACCTCAATGCTGATGGTGTCGCTGTTTCGCTCGTTGGAGCAGTAGGCCACCTCCGTCAGCGGCACGCACTCGATGATCTCCCCCTCCAGCCCCACCACAAAGTGGGAAGAGGCGTAGGTATCCCCCGTCTCGGCAAGGGAGGCAAAGTAGTTGCGGTTAGCCTGGGCGGTGGTGGCGGGATTTCCCACATAGTGGATCACCACGCCCTCGATCTTTTTCAGCTCCGTGCCGGGGCGGGAATAGCGGTTCACGGGGATGAGATCGCGCTCCACATAGTCCGGCAGCTCCACGCCATCGGCGGGAAGGGGACGGGCCCGCTGCATCAGCTTCACCGCAAGGGCGCCCACGCCGATGCCGAGAACCAGCACAAAGGCAATGATCAGCGCCCCGCCGTAACGGGATCTTCTTCTGCGGCGTCTTTTTCTCTTGGTATAGGCAGTCATAGCTTTAGTCAACGATCACACTTGTCACTTCACGGGTATAGGAATAGAGCTCGTAGCCGTTTGCTTCATCCGACCACCGCGCCAGTTTCGTATCCGCGTCCAGCACGCCCTGGGTATAAAGGGCGGCAACGGTCTTTTCGGCAAAGTCGCCGATATTCACATACACATCGCGGCTGTCACCGGTGACATCCACGAGGTAGAACCGCAGCTCGCACTCCCTATTGACATACGCGCCGTTTTTGAAATCTTCAAAGGAGGTGGGCTGGCGGAAGGAGAGGTTTTCCATATCGGTGAGCAGGGCGCTGTAGAGGGCGGAGGCCTGTGCTTCCGTCAGCTCCACTTCGTTCCAGACATAGTCCTCGCCCACATCGAGATAGCTGAAGTGGCCGCCCAGCACCTGCTTGGTCTCCGCAGGATCGTGGTTGAGGAAATACTGGGTGACAACGGCTTCGTTATAGGCAAAGTTTGCCACCGCGTGACCCACCGTTTCGGCCATGGCAGGCTCTTCGCCCAGGCAATAGACCTCGTAGCTGCGCTCCACCCAGCTGCCGTCTTCCATGTGGTAATCGATATCCACATAGCAGTAGACCAGCTCGCGGTCGCCGTAGTTCCATTCTTCGCTGCGCTGCATCAGTTCCTCGCGGTTTTTGATGATGGCATCGTGGAGAGCGTAGGTATCTTCAATGGCGGAAGCGTCCATGCCGTTATAGATCATGTGGAAGCTGGGACCGTTGATATAAACATCCACATATTCCACTTCATCCCGCTCGGGGAGGTAGGTATCAAAGCCGGTGATATCCAGCGTCATGCAGCAGCTGATGACGGCAATGCCCACAGCGGTGATCAGCGCGCCCTTGCTTCCCTTGCGGAACACCTTAAAGGATTTCTGCAGCAGCATTTCGGCAATGTAGTAACCCACAAGGCCCATAAAGACAAGGCAGGCCACCGCGCCGGGGATGCTGTTTTCATAGCCGGGCAGGAAGCTCTTGATAAAGATGTGATACATGCCAAGGCCCAGGGTAAAGGCCATGCAGAAGGCAACGCCATACTTGAAAACAGGCTTTGCCCAGGTGACTGCCACCACATCGCCGGCGCTTTCGCTCTTGCGGCGCAGATAGGCCACAAAGGCGATGAGGGTGATCACCGCGCCCACCACCATGTAGATAAACACGGTGGACTGGCC
>JAFQLA010000050.1 GCA_017396725.1 Oscillospiraceae bacterium | reverse complement strand
TTGTTCGTTATATCTCCAAAAGCTCCTTGGCGGTTTCGCGGTTTTTGCCCTCAATGGAGAGGAGCTGTTCCACAGCCTGCGCCTGCGCTTCGGGATGCTTGCCCTTTTCCACGGCGGCATCGATCATGGAGCAGAGATCGGTCTTATTGAGCTTATCGAGATCGATGAAAAGATCCTGACCGATATAGCGCAGAAATGCGCTGACCTTGGGATCGTACACGATACCTACCAGCGGGATCCCGTGGCCTGCGGCAAAAATCAGCGTGTGCAGACGCATGGAAACCACAGCCTGCATGCGGGAGAGAATGCCGATGATGGTGCCGGCGTCGTGATGGGAATCAAAGAAATAGTGGGGAACAGTAATATTCTTGGCGGCAAGACGGGCTGCATTGGGATCGGTGCGGTTTTCCACGGAGAGGAAAATGGGGATGAGCCCGTAGGTGTGATAGGCGTATTCCGCGGCAGCGGAAATAGCGCCCACATTTTCGGCAAAGCCTTTCCAGAGACGGAGTGTAAAGCAGATATAATTGCCGTGTGTGGGGATACCGGCAGACAGCATGGCGCTATCCACGGTATCGTTGGAGGCGGCGGGAAGGATCAGCGCGGGATCCGCCGTCAAAAGAGCGCGGGGACGGGTGATGCCCATGGCCTGCAGCTCGGAGAGAGAGTCGGGCTCACGGAGGGTAATGACATCCACGCTGCGGTTGATGATCCGGGCGGCAAGGCGGCGGTGACTTTCCCGTGTTACGGGGCCGATACCGCAGCCGTACATCTGTACTTTGCAGCCAAGGAACTTGGCGGCGCGGATGTTGGTGAGATAATACCACAGGGAGCGGCGGCTGGTGACATCCTGGATCAGGCTGCCGCCGCCGTTGATATAAAGCCGGGAATGGCGCATGGCCCGCATCCACTTAAAGGGAGAGAAGAAATGGATGGCATTGACGCGGTAGGTAAGGCGGGTGGCCTCGGGATTGCGGGAGAGAACATGCACGGGCATATCGGGATCGATAGCGCGCATCTCCTTGAGGATCGCTTCCAGAATGGCCTCGTCACCGGCGTTTCCGCGGCCATAGGCGCCGCACATGACCACGCCGTCCCGCTTGGCTTTGGGGCGGTGATAGCGGCGCAGAACCTCACGGTAAATATAAAGTTGGGTGTCGATAGTGCTTTGAATGGAGAACTTGGCAGAGGCTTTTTCAAAAAGCTTCTCGCCCATGCCGCGGCGGAGCTCATCGTCTTTGGCGAGAGAGGCAAGATGCTTGCCAAGCGATTCGTAATCCCGCGGTGTAAAGAGATAACCGTTTACACCGTGGTCGATGAGCGCGGGGATGCCGCCCACGGCGGAGGCCACCGTTGCCAGGTGGAAACGGACGCCTTCGGTCAGCGCGTAGGGGAAGGTCTCGGAAAGAGAGGTAAGGGCGTTGATATCCAGCGCGTGGTAGAAGCGGTCCATGCCGCCGGAGATCCAGCCGGCAAAGCAGACCTTGTCCTCCACGCCCAGCTCTTTTGCGAGGCTGCCCAAAAGCTCCCGTTCCTCACCGTCGCCGGCGATGACAAGGCGCAGGCGGGGACACTCCTTTTCCGCAATAGCAAAGCCGCGGATCAGAGTAGACATGTCCTTGACGGGATTCAGGCGGGCTGCGATACCCACTACCACGCTGTCCTCATCCACGTTGGCGCCTAAAGCGCGAAGGTAATCGAGGCGGTCTTCGTCGATATTGGCGGGG
>JAFQLA010000049.1 GCA_017396725.1 Oscillospiraceae bacterium | reverse complement strand
CACTACGATAAGCTTTCCGTCAAGGCGGATGCCTGCCTGCACTGCGGACATTGCGAAAGCCGCTGCCCCTTCGGAGTAAAGCAGGAGAGCCGCATGGAAACCATCCGTGCTTATTTCGGGAAATAAGCAAAAAAAGAGTCATCCGTGAGGATGACTCTTTTTTCATAGATATCAGCGCTGTTTGGAGAGCATCTGCTTGTCGCTGGCGAAAACACTTCCACTGCCTTCTTCGAAAAGACGCAGCAGCTGCTCGATGGTGAGGTTTTTCTTGTCCTCGCCGGAAACATCTACCACGATCTGGCCTTCGTGCATCATGATGAGGCGGTTGCCGTAGGCGATAGCGTCATGCATGTTGTGGGTGACCATGAGGGTGGTGAGGTGGTTTTCCGTCACCAGCTTGTTGGTGATCTCCAGTACCTTGGCGGCGGTCTTGGGGTCAAGAGCCGCGGTATGCTCATCCAGAAGAAGGAGCTTGGGGTTCTTCAGCGTGGCCATCAAAAGGGTGACTGCCTGACGCTGGCCGCCGGAGAGAAGGCCTACCTTGGAAGAGAGACGGTCTTCCAGACCCAGCTGCAGCTGGGCGAGAAGCTTTTTGTAGCTTTCGCGGTTGGCGCGGGTGCAGCCCCACTTAAGGCGGCGGCGGGTGCCGCGGCGCTCAGCGATGGCAAGGTTTTCCGCGATCTCCATGTCGGGAGCGGTGCCCTTCATGGGGTCCTGGAACACGCGGCAAAGGAGAGAGGCGCGCTTGTAAGCGGGAAGAGCCGTTACATCCACACCGTCGATTTCTACGGTGCCGTAATCGGGCTTCCAGACGCCGGAGATGGCATTGAGCATGGTGGACTTGCCTGCGCCGTTGCCGCCGATGACGGTGACAAAATCGCCCTCATTCAAGGTGAGGTTCAGGTTGGAAAGGGCGCGCTTTTCGTTGACGGTGCCGGCATTGAAGGTTTTGTAAAGGTTTTTGATCTTAAGCATTGCCGTCACCTCCGTCTTCTTCCTGCGCGGAGGCAAGCTCTGCGGGGATCTTAGGCTTGGTGAAATACTCGCTCTTGAGATAGGGCAGAGCCAGGAAGATGGCAACTACCAAAGCAGAGAGCATCTTGAGAAGGTCGGTATCCAGACCCAGCCAGATAACGAAGGTGTAAACCAGATAGTAGGCAACGCTGCCGCCCACTACGCCGATAAGACTCACCACAAAGTTGGGCCGGATCTTCAGCGATACACTAAGACCGATGATGATGGCGGCAAGACCGATAACGATGGCGCCGCGGCCCATATTGATATCGGCAAAGCCCTGATATTGGGCCAGAAGCGCGCCGGAAAGGGCCACAAGACCGTTGGAGATGGCAAGGCCCAGAACCTTGTTGAACTTCACATTGATGCCCTGCGCTTCGCTCATGTCCGCATTGTCGCCCGTGGACTTGACGCTCAGACCGATCTCCGTGTAGAAGAAGAGGAAGAGCGCCACGATGATGAAAACGCAGAATGCCAGCGTCACCACGATGGCCATGGGATTATTGATGGACGAGAGCAGCACATTGTAGCTGCGGGCGCTGACGGAAACATTAGCCTGACCCAGGATCTTCAGGTTCAAAGACCAGAGGATCAGCTGCGTGAGGATGCCCGAGAGAATGGGGGGGATCCCCATGAGGGTGTGGAAAAGACCCGTCAGCGCACCTGCCAATGCGCCGGCCACAAAGGCCAGCAGCATGGCAAGGAAAACATTCACGCCGTTGATGATCAGAATGGTGCAGACGCAGGCGCCTGTGCAGATGGAGCCGTCTACCGTCAGGTCGGCAATATCCAGAATTTTATAAGAGATGTACAGGCCGATGGCCATAATGCCCCAGATCAGACCTTGGGCAATGGCACCGGGCAAAGCATTTAGAAATCCCATTATGATCACGCTGCACTTTCGCGGTTAATATAGCCGGCTGCGTCCAGAGCGGCGGTATCAATGCCCAAAGCTTCGCAGACGGACTTATTGTACTTGGCGACGGGTTCGGCATCGTAGCCGATAGCCATCTGGGTGATATCTTCCTGACCGAGAAGAACCTTTGCTGCCATCTTGCCGGTTTCGGCGCCGATGTTATAGTAGCTGATGGCGAGAGTTGCGAAGCAGATGCTGCTTTCATAGCCGGTGAATACGGGGGTCTTGCCGGCGCAGACATTGCCGATGATGTCGTCGTTGGAGGCGCAGGTGTTGTCGGTAGGAACATAGATAGCGTCGCATTCGTCGGAAGCCTTGGTGACGATGCTCTGCAGTTCGGTGGATTCGGAGAACTTGTATTCGTTGACGGTGATGCCCTTGTCAGCGAGATATGCACTGACTACATCATACTGATAGGCGGAGTTGGGTTCTGCGGAGCAGTAGAGGATGCCGACGGTGGCGCCTTCAGCAAGACCGAGAACATCAAGGACCATCTGGGCCTGTTCATCCAAGGGAGCCAAGTCAGAAGTACCGGAAACGTTGTTGCCAACGGTGCCGGTGAAGTTTTCCAGAGAGAGAGCTACGCCGTACTCAGTGATGGAGGTGCCCAGAACGGGGATCACTTCGGTGGAGTTGTAAGCGGACTGGAGAGCGGGGGTGGCGTTAGCCATGATGAGGTCAACATCTTCGGAAACGAAGCTGTTAACGATGGTGGTGCAGGTATTGGGGTCGCCCTGACCGTTCTGCTCATTGAAGACTACGGTGCGGCCTTCGGCGGCAAGAGCTTCGGTCAGCGCGTCTTTAAAGCCCTGAGTAGCAAGGTCAAGAGATTCATGGGTCATGAGCTGGCAGATACCGACGTTGTATTCGCTCTTGTCAGGGTCTACCTTGATGGTGACCGTTTTCTCGCCGCAGGCAGAGAGGAGGGACAGACAAAGAACGGCTGCCAGAATGAGAGACAATGCTTTTTTCATGTTTTTTACCTCGCTTGAAAAATTTTCTATCAGTTGCATGATCCGCAGATCATGAGAACTTACCAATGCAAAAAGAAAACCCTGCGTTTTCTTGATGGAAAACGCAGGGACAGTTAAAAACCGTGGTACCACTCTGCTTTGCCCAATCCTCGCGAAAAGGGCCTCTGTAGGTGCATATAACACCCCGGCGATATAACGGTCGCAACCGGAGGAGCCTACACAGCCTTGCGGCCTTCAACTCTCAGCTCACAGAATGAATTCACCGAAATCCACATTGCTGTTTCGCACCAAACAACAGCTCTCTGAAATGTGAAAGGCATCGGATACTGGTTTCTGCTTCAAACGCATTTTAATGTATTAACGAATCAGATTGATGCTATGTTATAAAAGAAATTCTTTTTTGTCAAGTTTTTTTTGAAAAATCTCAACTTTCTTTCAAGGCGGGATATTCCTTGGACCGGAGATGGATCACCAATTCCTGCAAAGAGGAGATCACACCCGCGACAGCTGCGCAATAGCAGCCGATCACACCAAAAGGAAGCTTGATAAGATAGGGGACGGAGAATACCAGAAGCCCGGTTACCTTGTTGAGCCGCGTGTGCAGGGAAGCAAAGCGGCGATACTTTACAGCGACTGTGACATAGGAGCAAAGGCGGATCAGAATAGCCGCGAGCACAATGAGCCAGAGGTTGCGGGGAAGAAGATCCCAAAGGACGGGGAAGATGCGGATGAGCATCACCGCGTAGAAGAGAAGGTCGGCGACACTGTCCAGCTTGGCACCAAGCTCGCTGGTGGCGTTGGTGGCTCTTGCGATGGCGCCGTCCACTGCGTCTGTCAGGCCGCAGAAGGTGTAAAGCGCATAAAAGGCAACACTCAGCGGCACCACAAAAAGAAGACAGATGGCGCCAAAGATACGGAAAGATGTGATAATATTTGGGAGATTCTTTTTGAGTTTCATTTTTTCACCTGAGGAAAAGATTCACTTTCACTTGCTATCATATCACTTTTTTTCCGTTTTTCAACAAGTAAAAACGGCGAAGTTTTTACACTTCGCCGTTTTTGGAATTTCATGTTATCCCAGGGTTTTGCAGAGAAGATCGGGATAGTCGCTCATGATACCGTCCACCTTGAGAGAGGCAAGGTATTCCATGCGCTCAGTATCGTTGATCGTCCAGTAGTGGAGGGCCACATTGTGGCTGTGAGCGTAGTTGACTACCTGAGCGGTAGCAAAGTTGACGCCCATATTGAGGTACTTATCGGTAAAGGGCAGCTGGAATACGGAGCAGGGGGGAACATAGTCGGGGTTATTGGTAATGGCGGCCAGATAGAATTCTACGGCTTCGGCATCGGTATTGCTGCGGATCAGATCGGGATAGGTTTGAGCCGCGTAAGCGGAAACATCGGTTTTGAAAGAACTGTAGACGGTGGTGGTGAGGAGACCGCGGGAAGAAAGCTCGGTATAGAGGAGATCCGTTGCCAGCATGCCGGCATCCCCTGCGTCCTTCACTTCGATGCTCAATCGGGTGACGCCTGCGAAGGTGAGGCAATCCAGCGCCTCGGAGAGGGTCAGAACTTTCAGCTGCTCGTCGGCATAGGGGTGATTGCCGTCTGCATCGGTGAAGCCTTCGCCCACATTGAGCTGCTGCAGCTGGGCAAGGGTCACATCCCGAACGGCGATTTCCGTGCCGCCCAGAACTTCCGCGGCGTCGGTCATGCGATCCAGCGTGGCGTCATGGAAGAGAACGGGCACATCATCCGCGGTGAGACGCAGGTCGAATTCGAAAATGTCCACTTCAATGGCAGAATCGGAGAGGCATTTCATCATAGCGGCGAGGCTTTCCTCAGGGGCAAGACCTGCGCCGCAGCGATGTGCAATGCACTCGGTGGTTCCCGTAATAAAGGGGTTGGAGGTCTCATAGGCCTTTATCTTGGCAGGATCGGAGCGGTGGTTGCCGGAGATCTTGATCACGGCAAAGAGGGCTGCCGCCAGGATCAGCAGCACCAAAAGAACGATTTTTACGATCTTGAGTAATTTCTTCATATAGGAATCCTTTCAGCTTGTTGCTTCCAGTATAGCATACTTTTGAAAAAAGCCAACGGCTATTTTGTCCTCCGGGCTTTGGTTGAAAAAAGAGGGGGTGTGTGGTAAAATTATCGCGCAATGAAGAAGAGTAAGAAGGGGGGAGCGCTGTGAAAAAAGCGAAAAACCGTGGACGCGCGCTGGGTATTCTTTGCGCGGTGCTGGCAGCGGCCTCTCTGGCGGGCTTTTTCTGGAGCGGGTTTCATGTCCGCTTTCTTGTGACATTCATCCTTTGCTCTTTGAGCGCCATACTGAATTTTAACCGTGCCCGCTGAGTGGGCGGAGGTCTTATGGAACTGACACACGAGATCAAAGAATATATTGCGGCGCACCGTGGCGAGGCGCTGGAACTGCTCAAAACTCTTGCCCGTATCCCCGCTCCTTCGGGACACGAGGAGGCGAGGGCGGAATTCTGCCTTGATTGGCTGAAAAAGCAGGGGGCGCAGAGCGCTTATATCGACGCGGCGCTGAATGTGGTCTGGCCTATTGGCTGCGAAGCGGGAAAAGAGATCACAGTTTATGTAGGCCACAGTGATGTGGTCTTTCCCGATACGGAGCCGCTGGATCTGAAAGAAGACGATGCGCGCATCTATTGCCCCGGCGTGGGGGATGATACCGCCAATGCCGTGGCTCTCATGATGGCGGCAAAGTGTATTGCCTCTCACGGGCTAAAGCCTTGTGATGGCGGTGTTTTGCTGGTGATCAACGCGGCGGAGGAAGGCCTTGGCAACCTCAAAGGAACGCGGCAGATCATGGAGGACTACGGAGAGCGGGTGAAAGAATTCATCTCCTTCGACAGTCAGGATGATTCCGGCGTCAGCATTGCTGTGGGCTCACGGCGGTACCGTGTGGCGGTGGAAACGGAAGGAGGTCACTCTTTCCGTGATTTCGGAAACCGCAGCGCTATCGCTGTCCTTGCACGGCTTATTGACCGTCTTTATGCCATAAAAGTTCCCGCGGAAGGAAAGACTACCTACAATGTAGGTACCGTTTCCGGCGGCACGTCCGTTAACACCATTGCTCAAAGGGCGGAGATGCTCTATGAGTTCCGCTCGGATCGGCGCAAGGCGTTGGAGACGATGGAAAAAGAATTCCGCGCCGCGCTGGAGAATATCCGTGAAGACGGCATTTCTCTCACGGTGGAATCCGTAGGGGAGAGACCCTGCTCGGGCGATGTGGACGAAGAAAAGCTCGCTGAACTGATGGCGGCGTCCTCTGCGATCTATTCCCGGCATTACGGCAAAGAGATCCGTTTTTCTTCCGGCTCTACCGACTGCAATATTCCCCTTTCCATGGGGATCCCGGCTGTCTGTGTGGGCTGCTGCGTGGGCAAAGGCGCCCATACCCGCGAGGAGTATGTAGAGCAGGAAAGCCTGCTGCCGGGGCTTTTGGTTGCATGTGAACTGATTTTGCGGCACTTTTGATCCCTGTAAGAAAGTTTTACTGTAATTGGGCAAAAAAATTCAAAAAAGTCGTGCAATTTGATGTTTACAACAGGTTAATTTCTTGTTATTATATCTAAGTTGAAAAAACAATAAACTGGCAACAAAGTTGCTTATATACGAGGAGTGATTCTGAATGAGTCGTCTGGTAGGTACTGTTTCCAGAGGTATCCGCGCCCCTATCATCCGTGAGGGCGACAACCTCGTTGAGATCGTTACCAATTCTGTTTTGGACGCTGCAGTTGACGGCGGTTTCGAAGTTCGTGACCGTGATATCATTGCAATGACCGAAGCTATCGTTGCCCGCGCACAGGGTAACTACGCTACTGTGGATGATATTGCCGCAGATGTTGCCGCAAAGCTTGGCGACGGGACCGTCGGTGTTATCTTCCCCATTCTCAGCCGCAACCGCTTCGCTATCTGCCTGCGCGGCATCGCCAAGGGCGCCAAGAAGGTCGTCCTGATGCTCAGCTATCCGTCCGACGAGGT
>JAFQLA010000048.1 GCA_017396725.1 Oscillospiraceae bacterium | reverse complement strand
TTCTTATTGGTAGTCTTCTGGTCAATGGAAATAGCGGGGGAAAGACCGTCGATATAGTCTACATCCGGCTTATCCATCTGGCCTAAAAACATGCGGGCATAGGAGCTCAGGGACTCCACATACCGCCGCTGGCCTTCGGCATAAATGGTATCAAACGCCAGCGAGGATTTGCCGCTGCCGCTAAGGCCCGTGATCACCACCAGCTTGTCGCGGGGGATGGTCACATCGATATTTTTCAGGTTATTTTCTCTTGCGCCTTTGACGCAGATCTTATCCAGCATAAATGAAAATTTTCCTCGTTTTAGTCGGTTTTTTCAGCAAGGAGAATGGCGCCTGCCCGCAGCAGCTCCAGATTCTCCTGCTCCAGCACGGTGTCCTTGGGCGTGTGGATCCTATCCATATAGTATCCGATAAGGGGCTTTTTCTTCAGTGCGCAAACGCCCACCCCCTTCTTGAACTGGGTCTGATCGGAGGGGTAGAAGCCAAAGCTGCGCACCACTTCCGTTTTCTTTTCTCCCCGCGCTTTGAAGGATTCCTCCATCAGGCGCAGGAACGCTTCATCCTTTTTTACCGCCTTGGAGGGATAGAACTGGATGTAGTCGCCGTCGCTGACGCAGTCGAAATTCACGCAGACGGCATTTTTCTTTGCCGCGCTATGCATCTTGGCAAAGGCGACAGAGCCGAAAAGTCCCTTTTCTTCGTTATCAAAAAACACGATACAGACCTTCTGGCGCAGCTCTTCAGGAAGGGTCAAGGCGATCTCGATAAGCGTCAATGTACCGCTGGTATTGTCATTTGCGGTGTGGCGGTTTGCTTTTCCGTCCATCATCCACCAGATACAGAAGATCAGCACCGCATAAGTCACGGCCATGGCCGCCCACAACGGGGCATCTTCCCACAAAACCAGCACCAGCAGCTCCGCGCCGAAAGCCAGCGCAAACATGGGGATCACGATAATAAGTTGATAGAGAAGATAAAAGATGAGGTTGCGGGGCGTAATGAAATTGGGGAAAGGAAGCACCGCGCAGGTATCGTAATGCGCGGTAAAGAGCAGCTTTGCCTTTTCAGGGTCGCCCAGCACCACATTGTTGGATGAGCCGCTCTTTTCCACCTTGGGAGCATAGCCCGCTTTTTCCATTTCGGCGCAGAGATACTCGCGGAATGCCGCTTTCTGCTTCTTGGATTTTCTTACCTGAAAATCGTCAAATACCTTATGGGAAACACCTGTCATCTTCCGTTCCTCTCTTTCTCTTTATTCTTTCACGATCACATCTGCCGTCATGCCCCGCACAAGGGCGATGAGATCCGTCGGCGCAAGCTCCACCTGCAAGCCGATCTTCCCCGCCGAAACGCAGATGGCGGGATAGTTCACCGCGTCTTCATGGAACACGGTGGGAAACTGTTTTTTCATGCCCACGGGAGAGCAGCCGCCATGGACATAACCCGTCAGCGGCAAAAGCTCGCGGCTGAGGATCATGGCAACGGACTTTTCTCCCACGGCTTTGGCCGCTTTTTTCAGATCCAGCGTCTCCGCTACGGGAATGTCAAAAACATAGTACTGCCCTGAAGCGCCACGGGTCACAAGGGTCTTGTAGACCCGATTTTCATCCTGCCCCAGACTGCGGGCCACGGTAACACCGTCCACCGCGCCGCCGGACCCGTCATAGGTGTGGGCGATATAAGGGATCTTTTTTTGATCCAGAATGCGCATGGCATTGGTTTTTTCTTCTTTATTCTTTGCCATTTTTATCCTTCCCTGCCAAAAGCACTACGCCGCTCAGCACGCATATCACGCCAAGACCCACCCAAAGGGTCATCTTCTCGCGGAAGATAAAGATACCCACAAGAGCGGCTACCACCGGCTCCACGCTGGCAATGATGGAGGCTACTCCGGATTCCAACCCGCTCAGGCCGTTGGTATAGAAAATATAGGGCAGCACCGTGGCCACGATCACGAGGCCAAGCGCAATCAGTGCCGTTTTCCCCTCACTCAGAGCGGAGAGCAGCACGGGAATATCCGCAAATACCAAAGAGCCCAGCCCCGCAAAAACAAAGGTCCATACCGTCACGGTATAGGAGCCGTAATGCGCCAAGGCGTAGCGGCCGAAAATACTGTAGAGCGCATAGAAAAAAGCAGAGCCGATGCCGAAAAGGAAGCCTTGCACCGTCACGGTGAGATCACCGCCCACAATACCGCTGACCAGCGCGCAGCCCACAAGGGCAAGGAGCAGCGCCAGGATCTTATTTTTCGTCAGCTTGTCCTTCCACAAGATGGCGCTCATCACCACCACGAAGGAAGGCGCCAGATACAACAAAATGGCGGAAACCGCAAGGGAGCAAAACTGCTGACAGCAAAAATAGCAGAAAGAGAAAAGCAGCACGCTGACAATGCCCGTTCCGAAAAAGATGGGCAGGTGTTTTGCCTTGATGCGGAAAACACTTCTGTCCTTTACGGCAAAGATGGCCGCCAGCACCAAAAGCCCGCCAAAATTCCGCACCGCCACCACATTGATAGGAGCAAGCCCCATCGCATAGAGAGGGCGGGTAAATAAACCGATCAAACCCCAAAGAGACGCGCCCAGCAGCACGCTGAGATGGGATCGGTAAGTTTTAAAGAAATTCATGAAACGCCTCGTTAATTGCCTTTGCCCTGCAGCTCCACGATGCGGTCGCGGAGGATAGCAGCATATTCGAATTCCAACATTTTTGCCGCCGCTTTCATTTCCTTTTCCAGTCGGCGGATCTCCTCGGCGCGCTCGGCGTCGCTCATGCTGCGGTGTCCGGCTTTGCGGGCAGTGTTTTCCGCGCTCTTGGCGATCTCCAAAATCTCGCGCACACTTTTGACGATGGTCTTGGGTACGATGCCGTGCTCTTCATTGAACCGGTTTAGAATGTCGCGGCGGCGCTGCGTAATATCCATAGCAGCGCGCATAGAGGGCGTCACCGTGTCGGCATAGAGGATCACAAGACCTTCCGCGTTTCGCGCGGCACGGCCGATAGTCTGAATGAGGGAGGTCTCGCTGCGAAGGAAGC
>JAFQLA010000047.1 GCA_017396725.1 Oscillospiraceae bacterium | reverse complement strand
CGGTCGCCCGCGTCATCCGCTCCGAGGACGGCTATATCTGGGCGTGCAAGAATTACGACGGCGATGTCATGAGCGACATGGTCTCCACCGCCGTCGGCTCCCTTGCCATGATGACCTCCGTCCTGGTTGCGCCTGACGGCACCACCGAATACGAAGCTGCCCACGGCACCGTCACCAAGCACTACTACAAGTATCTCAAGGGCGAAAAAACCTCCACCAATCCCATGGCAACCATCTTTGCCTGGAGCGGCGCGCTGAGAAAGCGCGGCGAGCTGGACTCCAACGCTCCCCTTGTCTCCTATGCCAACGCGCTGGAGCAGGCCTGCTTCCAGACTCTGAATGACGGCGTGATGACCAAGGATCTCGCCGGTCTCGTAGAAGAAGGCTTCTCCACCACCGTTGCCACCAGCGAAGAATTCATCGCTGCCATCCGCGCCCGTCTCGAAAAGCTTCTCTGCGCTTGATTACAGAAAAAAGCCTGCGGTTTTTCTGCCGCAGGCTTTAATTCTGTCCGTTTCCCTTTATTTCCCGCTTTTCCTGTGGTATATTAGGGTGGATACCGCAAAGGAGGTGCGCCATGGAAAAACTCAAAGGGTCCTTTCCCGCCCGTCTCCTCCACCGCTATTTCCACCACGATGTATCCCGCACCTCCGCGGCGCTGACCTATTATCTCATCTTCAGCATCTTTCCCGTGGCCATTTTCTTCAGCACCCTTTTGGGTGCGCTGGAGCTGGACGCGGCCGCCGTTGCCGATACCGCGGCACGGTTCGTTCCGCAGGAGGTGGTGGCTTTTGTGGAATCCTATATAAATTATGTTAACCAAAACATCAACCCCTCGCTGCTGATTTTCGGTCTGGTTTTCTCTGTCTACTTTCCCATGCGGGCGGCAGACACCCTGATGCGGGCCGCACGGCGGGCCTATCATATCCAGCGGCCGGAAAAGCCGCTGCGGTACTTTTTCAAAAAGCTGATCTACACGCTTTTCTTTATCCTCACCATCGTGCTTTCCCTGGTTTTAGTGGTGGCGGGGCGAAAGATGCTCACCCTCGTGGGGCAATATATCCCTATGCCGCAGCTTTTGGTAGCCCTTTGGCCATGGATCCGCTTTGGCGCCATGGCGCTCATCATGTTTTTTCTTCTCGCGGCGCTCCATGTTTTCGCACGGGACAGCCACACAAAGCTTCGCAGCATTTTCCCCGGAGTGCTCTTCTCCCTCTCTTTGTGGCTCGTTGCCTCTGCCGCCTTTTCCTTTTATGTGACCAATTTTTCCAACTATACCCTTTTATACGGTTCCATCGGCGCGGTAGTAATTTTGCTGCTGTGGCTCTATATGACCTCGGTGGTCATGGTCATGGGCGCGGAGCTCAATGCCCTTTTGATGGACCGAAAAGACAAAAACAATACCTGAGAGGTGCTTTATGAACGAGAAACTCCAGCAATACGCCCGCCTGCTCATCCGCGTGGGCCTCAATGTACAAAAGGGGCAGACCCTTGTGATCTCCAGCCCTGTGGAATGCGCTTTCTTTGCCCGGCTTTGCGCCTCCGCCGCTTACGATGCGGGCGCGCGGGAAGTGGTAATGAACTGGCACGATGATTATATGGCACGGGAAAAGTATCTCCGCGCTGAGGACGATGTGTTCGATTCCGTCCCCCTTTGGCGTCAGCATTTCTACAATGATCACGCCGAAGCAGGCGCGGCCTATCTCTCCATTTCCGCAAGCGACCCCGAAAACCTCAAAGGCGTGGATTCCTCCCGTCTCATCCGCACCCAGCAGGCGCAGGGCAAAGCGCTGGAAGTTTTCAACCGTCTGCAGATGTCCAACGGCTTCCCCTGGTGCATTGCCTCCATTCCCATCCCCTCCTGGGCAAAGCGGGTCTTCCCCGACTGCAGCGAAGAAGAGGCCATGGATAAGCTCTGGAACGCCATCTTTGAAACCATGCGCATTGAAGACGGCGGTGATGCCGCCGAAAAATGGAAAGCCCATCTCGATACCCTTGCCCGCCGCAAGGAAAAGCTCAACGAGCTGCACTTCGAATCTTTGCATTATGTAAACTCACTCGGCACTGACCTCACCATCCGTCTCCCCGAAGATCACATCTGGGCCGCAGGCAACGGCACCGCTGCCACGGGGCAGGATTTCGTAGCCAACATGCCCACGGAAGAGATCTTCACCGCGCCGCTGAAAAACGGCATTGACGGCGTAGTGGTCTCCGCCATGCCGCTGGTGCATAACGGCAATGTCATCGATAAGTTCTCCTTCATTGTGAAGGATGGCGAGATCGTGGAGTGCCGTGCGGAAGTCGGCGAGGATGTCCTCAAGGCCGCCATCGCCGTGGACGAAGGCGCCCGCTATTTCGGCGAAGTGGCGCTGGTACCCTATGACAGCCCCATTTCCAACCAAAAGCTTCTTTACTACAATACCCTCTTTGACGAAAATGCCTCCTGCCATCTGGCCTTCGGCGAAGCCTATCCCGAATGCATCGAAGGCGGCAATGAAATGAGCAAGGAAGAACTTAAGGCCCACGGGCTCAACGATTCCTTCACCCATGTGGACTTTATGATCGGCACGGCGGATCTTTCCATCATCGGCAAAACCGCGGACGGCCGCGAGATCCCCGTATTTATTGACGGCAACTTTGCACTCTAAGACAGAAAGAGAGAAGAAACACCATGAAAAAGCTGACTACCACTCCCGATTATTGGATCGCCGATACCGCCACCGTAGTGGGTAATGTGACGCTGGGCAAGAATGTATCCATCTGGTACGGCGCTGTGCTCCGCGGCGACATGGGCGACCTCACTGTAGGCGACAACACCAACATTCAGGATAATGCCGTTCTCCACGAAGGCACCACCATCGGCAAGGGCTGCACTGTAGGTCACAGCGCCATCGTCCACGCCTGCACCGTGGGTGACAACACCCTCATCGGCATGGGCTCCATTGTGCTGGACGGCGCCGTCATCGGCAACAACTGCATCGTGGGCGCAGGTGCTCTTGTCACCGGCCGCACCGTGGTGCCCGACAACTCCATGATCCTCGGCAGCCCCGCCAAGATCATCAAGCCCATGACGGAAGAAGCCATTGAGCGCAACCGCCGCCAGGCCATCCACTACATGGATGTGGTGGCTCGCTACAGAGAAGAGGAAGAATAAGCCAAAGGCGATACCCTAAAAAGGTATCGCCTTTTCTTTTTGCCGATGAGGCACCCCAAATGACCGAAGGCGCAAAAATCCCCATTTCTCCTTTTTTGTTTGCTAGGATAAGCTCAGCAAACAGAAAGGAGCATCCGGCATATGCAGGCAATTCAAACCGCAGAGCTCACCAAGCAGTATAAAAATCTGACCGCCGTAAATAAGCTCAACCTCGAAATCCGGCAAGGTGAATTGTTTTCCCTCCTGGGTGTTAACGGCGCAGGAAAAACCACAGCCATCAAAATGCTCTCCTGCCTCACAGTCCCTACCGAAGGGGAGGCCGCCGTGGGCGGATACAGCATCACCAAAGAGCCCGCGCAGGTAAAGCGGCTTATCGGCGTATCCCCGCAGGAAACCGCCGTGGCCCCCAATCTTTCCGTAAAAGAGAATCTGGAGCTTATCTGCGGCATCCACGGCTTTTCCAAAGCAAAAACAAATGCAAAGATCCGGGAACTCTCCATGCAGTTCGCTTTAGATACGGTCTTAACACGAAAAGCAGGAAAATTATCCGGCGGCTGGCAGCGGCGTGTCAGCATCGCCATGGCTCTCATCAGCGAGCCGCAGATCCTCTTCCTGGATGAACCCACCCTGGGTCTGGATGTGATAGCGCGGCACGAGCTCTGGGAGCTGATCCGCT
>JAFQLA010000046.1 GCA_017396725.1 Oscillospiraceae bacterium | reverse complement strand
CCTTCCTTGCCGCTTTGAGCGATAATGGAATCGATCTGATGGCTCTTGCCGTCACGGATCATGGTGCGGATGGCGTTGTTGGTGAGCATGATCTCAAAGGCGGGCAGCTGCAGAGCGGAAAGATCGGGAACGAGTTGCTGGGAAACCACAGCCTGCAGAACGGTGGAGAGCTGATAGCGGGCCTGCGTCTGCTGAGTGGAGGGGAAGGCGTCAATAATACGGTCAATGGCGTTAACGGCGCCCTTGGTGTGCAGCGTTGCGATCACAAGATGGCCCGTTTCGGCGGCAGTCATAGCGGTGCGGATGGTCTCAGCGTCACGCATTTCGCCAAGGAGGATCACATCGGGGGCCTGACGCAGGCAGGCGCGAAGAGCGGAGAGACAGTCGGCGGTATCGATGGCGATCTCGCGCTGGCTCACGATGCTCATCTGATGGCGGTGGAGGACTTCGATGGGATCTTCCAGCGTTACGATATGGCAGCTGCGGGTGCGGTTGATACGGTCAATGAGGCAGGCCTGGGTAGTGGATTTACCGCTGCCGGCGGTGCCGGTCACAAGGATCATGCCGCTGGTGAGCTGGGAAAGCGCCATGACATTCTCGCCGATGCCCATGGCGGCATGGTCGGGAATATCAAAGGATACCACGCGGATGGCGGCGGCCATGGAGCCGCGCTGGCGGTAGGCGTTGACACGGAAGCGGGCAAGACCCGGCAGGGCGAAGGAAAAGTCATCGTCGCCGCAGGAGAGGAAAAGACCCATGTCCCGCTCGGCAACCTTGTAAATATCCCGCACGATAGCTTCGGTATCAGCAGGGAAAAGGCGGGCGTCATTCATGCGGCAGATCAGGCCCTCCCGCTTTTCGCACACCGGTCCGCCGGCGATGAAGAACACGTCGCTGGCTTCGTGGGATACTGCCAACTCTATGTATTTGATCCAATCAGACATGGCCGTCCTCCTAATTGGCGGTCTCACCGTCCCAGACGGTGATGGTCTCGTCGTAGGCGGCGTCATCCGCCGTTACGGTTTTATACTGAGTAATATACCACGATTCGCCCTGATCTTCAACCTCTACGAAAAGAGATTGCTTTTCGGTAATGGGGCAGGTAAAAGAATAGGTGTTTTCGCTTTTTGTGACTTCCGCAGGGACATCACCGTTTCTCAATGCGGCGATGATCTCCTCGGCGGCACAGTCGGCCTCATAATAAGCAGCAGTGGCGCTGAGGCTTGCCTCGCTGAGACGGCGGTTGGAAAGGGCGGTGGAAAGGGTTAAAAGGGCAAAAGTCAGGAGGCACAGCACCGCGAAGATCACAAGAAGAGTGCTGCCGCCAAGGGTGGGCAGGGCAAAACGGCTTTTTTTCTTATTCATGGGCCACCTCCTGCCAGCAGACATTCAGCGAGAAGGAAGTGGTTTCAGAGGAAACACTGATTTCGGCCTTGCCCAAGGTAGGAAGTTCTGTTTCAACAGGGGTAACGGAAATGGAAAACCCGTTTTCTTCCCGGGTATACGCTTCGGTGATGCCGCTTCGGGCCTTGACGATCTCAGCTTCGCTCTGGGCAAGAAGGGCCGCGGTTTCGCGCGCTTGCTGTGCTGCGGAAATGCGGTGAGAGAGAGCGAAAGCCTGCATAGAAAGGGCGGCGCAGAGGGAGAAGATCAGCACCATCATGAGAAGCTCCATCATGGAGAGTGCGGTTTTTTTATGCATAGGGCACCTCCCGTCCGCTGCGAAGAGCGAAAGTGAGGGTGCTATCAGGAAGCGCGGCTACAATGACGCCGTTTTTCTCTGAAAAAGTGAGGCTTTCCAGAGGGAAGAGTTTTTCCCCGTCCGCGGCGCCGAGACCGCTGCTCTCTGCGGTAAAAAGCTCGCAAAGATAACCCTCGTATACATATACGAAGGTGTGGTAGATCTCACCCTCCACATCCTCGGTGAGGACCAGCGCGCTGCAGCCGTCCAGCTCGCCTGCGGAGAGCATGCCGCGCTCATCGCCCTGATGAACACGGGTGGAGATATACTGCGCGGCAGTGCGGCCGTCAAAGGCGGCATTGTCTCGCTGAGTCACGGCGCGGTAGGCCTTGGCGCCCGTCAAAAGGACGAAAAGGATGCACAGCGCGAAAACGGCGAAAAGCACAGGGGAGATCAGATTTTCAATTTTTCTCGCGTTACTTTTCATCATGGTGTTGGATCACGGTGATCTCGGGCATCAGGTTGGAGCCGATGGGCCGGTAGATCACGCTGTAATGTTCAGGATCGATCTGGATGCCGTAATGGTTTTCCAGATAGGAAAGGTCTTCGGGATAGGCACCTTCGGCGGCGTAGCAGGCGGCGGCTGCGCGGCGCAGAGATTGAGAGAGCTGCTGCGCGTCCTCTTCGGTGTGGCCGGAATCGATGCCGTCCACCGCGGTGAAGAAGAGAAATACCGCAAGGGCTATGGCGCAAAGGCTGAGGAGAAGGGAAAGTGTCTTTTTCATAGGCGTTTACCCGATAGAGGACATGATGTTCATAAGGGGCAGCATCACGCTAAGGAGGATCACGCCTACGATCACGCCTGCAGAGAGCACCATGGCGGGTTCTACCCGGCTTACCACCGTGCGTGCGGCTT
>JAFQLA010000045.1 GCA_017396725.1 Oscillospiraceae bacterium | reverse complement strand
GATCGACGCTGTGGGCCGCCAGCGCGGCACAGGCCTTGGCGGCGGTCATGATGAACGCGAGCAGACCTTGAATCAGCTTCTGGTGGAAATGGACGGTTTTGCCGCCAACAGCGGCGTTGTGGTGCTGGCTGCCACCAACCGCGCCGATATCCTTGACCCCGCGCTGCTGCGTCCCGGCCGCTTCGACCGGCAGATCTATGTGGGCCTTCCCGATATCCGCGGCCGTGAGGAGATCCTGAGCATCCACGCCGCCAACAAGCCTTTGGCAGAGGATGTGGATCTCAAGGTGTTGGCCCGCGGTACCGCAGGCTTCACCGGTGCGGATCTTGAAAACCTGATGAATGAGGCTGCCCTTCTGGCTGCCCGCGCGGATGCCCGCTTTATCACCATGAAGGATCTGCAGGAGGCCGAGATCAAGGTCATTGCAGGCCCCGAAAAGAAGAGCCGTGTCATCTCTCCCGCCGAGCGCAGGCTCACCGCCTATCACGAGGCGGGCCACGCGGTGGTGATGCATGCTCTGCCCGAGCATGATCCCGTCCATCAGATCTCCATCGTGCCCCGCGGCATGGCCGGCGGCATGACCATCTCCCTCCCCGAAGAGGACAGAAGCTATGTCTCCCGCCGCTATATGGAAGATCAGATCGTGAGCCTTCTGGGCGGCCGCGTGGCGGAAAAGCTGGTGCTGCAGGATATCTCCACCGGCGCTTCCAACGACATTGAGCGGGCCAGCGATATTGCCCGCAAGATGGTCACCGTGTACGGTATGAGCGAGAAGGTGGGCACCCTCTCCTTCGGCAGCGGACACGATGAGATCTTCATCGGCCGCTCCATGGCCCAGGCCAAGAACTATTCCGAAAAAACCGCCGCTATCATCGACGAGGAAGTCCGCGCCATTGTGGACGAGGCTTACCGCCGCTGCGAAGAGATCCTCCGCCGCGACATGGATAAGCTGGAGACCGTGGCCCAGTATCTCCTTGCAAACGAGGTGATGGATGGCGAGACCTTTGCCGCCATCTACGAGGAAAAAGCGGAAGAGACCGAGGAAGAATAAAAAAGACCCGCAGGACGCAAAGTCCTGCGGGTTTTCTTTTTACTGTTGAGGCGGGTTCAGCAGCACATCGCCGCTGCCGCACTTGGGGCACTGCCAGCGGCCCTCGCCCATGACCACGGGCGCGCCGCACCGGGGGCAAAGAGCCACCGTCTGGGTGGGAGGGGTCTGCATGGGAGGCTGCTGGGGAGGGGGCGTTTTCTTGCGGGTGCAGAGGATGGTCACCACCACAGCGATGATGGCGATGAGGAGCATCAGCAAAAGCAGGGGAGTGAAATGAATGGCGACTTCCATAAAATACCCTCCTTTTTATTTCATGATCTCCGCCGCGGTGGAGACCACGGTGAGGATCAGCGAGAGAATGGTGAGGAAATTCACCAAGCGGTTGGTGCTCTGGTTATAGAGCAGCTCCAGTTCGGATTCCAGCAGCTCCAGAAGATACTTGATGGAATCGATGAGGGGGGAGATGTGGTAGCTGTGCAGCAGCAGCTGCTCCAGCTCGCCGATTTCCGAGATGCCCAGATTTTCCACGCGGTTCAAGGTGGTGATGAGTTCGGCGCGGAACTGGTTCACCCGCTGGATCTCACGGCTGATGCGCTCGCTCTTGTTGGATTCAAAGGTGTTCTTGCGGGAGAGGATGCGGCCGGAAATGGTCTTGATGACCTCCACCGTTTCCTGCGCGTGGAACACGCCGTGGCAAAGGCCTGCCACATCGGAATTGACAAGGAAGTAGGGGTTGATGCCGCCGTAGCAGCGGCCGCCGAAATCGTGCTGGCGGAGGAGATAGTCCTGAGAGGATTTGGAATTTACCAGATTGAGAAGAAGACCGTTGGCGCCGAAGATGATGACGCGGGTGAATTCACGGCTGCCCCAGCTCTGGCTCATGCGCTCGTCGGCAAGGGCCTTGGGCACAAACTGCCAGCCCTCGTCACCGGTCATGATGCCGTAGAGCCGCTGGGCTTCCTTATCCACCAGCTCATCCACGGTGATCTCCGCACCCACATCCTTGATCTCCACAAAATAGGTGAGCTCGGGATTGGTGCAGTTGGCGTCCATAGCCTCCATCACGCGGTTTGCCCATTCCTGCATGGTGCCCTTGCGGCCGTCAAAGGCGGTAAACTTGGCGCTGCCGCAGAAGATCTGCCGCAGATAGATCATCTCATCCGTGGTGCGGTCTTTGGCTTTGAAGCAGAACTTCAGCTGCGCGGCGTTGAACTCGGGAAAAACGGTGAGGATCACGGCGCTTTCCTCCGCGGGGAGATCGTCAAAACGCAGCCAAAGTCCGCGGATCAGAAAGCGGGAGCAGGCGAAGGGCAGTCCCCCGCCGTGGAGGAAATTCTGCACCGTGGCGATCTCGGAGAAAACGGGATCGGTTTTGGCTTCTTCTTCCCAATCCGCAAGGCAGGAGAAGTTCTTTTT
>JAFQLA010000044.1 GCA_017396725.1 Oscillospiraceae bacterium | reverse complement strand
GTTGTTATGTGGGGTACCCATATCAGTATGTTTCCTCCTTTGAAATTTCGGTGTTTTTCACTGCTTTTACGATTCTGCTGGTGCCCAGGCGGCTGGCACCAAGGGCGATAAAATCTTCAGCATCCTGCAGGCTTGCGATGCCGCCGGCTGCTTTGATTTTCACATTGGGGCCGATGTTGGCTGCGAACAGGGCAACATCTTCGCGGGTGGCGCCGCCCCCGCCGAAGCCGGTGGAGGTCTTGATATATTCCGCGCCGGAGGCGGTGACGATCTCGCACATCTTCACCTTTTCCTCATCCGTGAGGAAGCAGGTCTCAATGATGACCTTGAGCAGCTTTCCGCCGCAGGCGGCCTTGATGGCGCGGATCTCGGCAAGAAGCTCGTCCCACTTGCGATCCTTCACCCAGCCAAGGTTGATGACCATGTCAATCTCGCTGGCGCCGTTTTCCACAGCGTCGGCGGCCATAAAGCACTTGGCGGCGGTGGTGGCGTAGCCGTTGGGGAAGCCGATGACGGTGCAGATGGGGAGCTTGCCCTCCACATACTCTGCGGCCTGCTTTACATAGGC
The DNA here is from genome assembly GCA_017396725.1 of Oscillospiraceae bacterium. The sequence goes on along the minus strand of JAFQLA010000044.1, from coordinate 2,106 downwards.
GGCGGGGATGCACACGCTGGCGCAGTTATATTTCATGCCGTCGTCGCAGATGGCGCGGATCTCCTCCCAGGTGGCAGTCTGCCCCAGAAGAGTGTGGTCGCACATAGCCAGGATCTTCTTCACATCCACGGGAAACATCCTTTCTTTTATGAAATTAATTTATTTTACCATGGGAGCACAGGGAAATGCAATGTCTTTTCCGCGTCCCCTGCCCTTGCCTCGGAGATTTTGCCGTGGTGTAATTTACATGATATTGTTTGATAGGAGGACCTCCTGATGAAAAAGAGAATTCTTGCATTTTTGCTGATGCTGACATTGTGTGTCCCCACTGCTTCCGCGCTGGAAGGTGACGGCGTGCGCGCCGCGGAAAAGCTGGCTTCCTACGGCGTGGTGCAGGGCACTCCCTCCGGCTATGATGTGGACAGTTACTGCACCCGCGCGCAGGCGCTGGTGATGCTGGGCCGCCTTGGCGGCTACACCAGCGGCGGAAAGGACCCCTTCTCCGATACCCCTTCCTGGGCAGAGGCGGAAGTGGCCGCGCTGAACGGCGCCGGGATCCTCAAAGGTGTTTATACCGGTAAGCGCCTTCAGAGCAATGAATACATCACCGCGGACGAATGGAGCGCATTGCTGATGCACCTTTGCGGCATTGAGACCGAGGCACAGGGTGCGGCTCTCTATGCCCGCCGGATCGGTCTGCTCTCCCGGGAGTATTCCCCCAAGCTCAAGCGGGGCGAGATCTTTGAGATGACCTGCGATGCACTGACCTATTCCTATGACGGCGCCACCCTTGCCCAGCACATGGGAAAGGAAAGTGCCGGTATGCGCCTTCTCACCGCCCGTGAGGTGGCAAACCATCACACCGCCAGCGTCTGCGCTCTGACCCTCTACACCACCCAGCAGGACTATGAGAAGGACAAGAACCGCATTGATGCCTCTGCCATCTTCCTCACCGCTGACGGTGTTGCCCTGACCAACTACCATCCCGTGAAAAATACCGACGCCGGTTATGTGACCCTTTGCACCGGCGAGAAATTTATGGTGGAAGGCCTGCTCTGGGGCGATGCGAAAGCAGACCTTGCTCTGATCCGCGTTTCCCGCACCACAACGGACGGAAAGACCAAGATCCCTGCCTTTGCCGCAGCCACTCTGGCAGGCAGCAAAGAAGTGTATCCCGGCGACCGGATCTATGCCATCGGCAATCCGCTGGGCCTGGGACTTGCCATTTCCGAGGGTGTCATCAGCGCGCGGGACTGCAAGAGCGGTGTTTCCTCTATCCCCTGCTTTGTCAACAGCGCGGATATTTCTGCCGGCAGCAGCGGCGGCGCCCTCTTCAATGAACTGGGCCACGTGATCGCAGTCACCGCCGGCGGGTTCCCCGATGGCAACGGAATGTATCTGGGTATCCCCGTGGATCAGATTATGGAGATGCGCCTTTCTTCCCTGAAGGCTGTCCCCCTGAGCAAAGCCACCTGACCCCCACCGGAAAGGAGAACCGATTATGGAGAAAGTACGCCTTGGCCGCACAGAGCTGATGGTCACCAAGACCGCCTTCGGTGCCCTGCCCATTCAGCGCATTTCCAAAGAGGCGGCGGCAAAGCTGGTGCGCCGCGCCTTTGAGGGCGGCATCAACTACTTCGACACCGCCAATATGTATACCGACAGTGAGGAAAAGCTCTCCGCGGCCCTGATGGACGTGCGCGAGCAGGTCATCATCTCCACCAAGAGCGGCGCCACGGACAAAAAGGGCGCCATGGCCCACATTGAGCAGAGCCTGCGCCATCTTGGCTACATTGACCTCTTCCAGTTCCATAACCCCGCCCAGCTGCCCGACATCAACGATCCCGACGGCGCCTTTGCTGCCGCGCTGGAGATGAAGGAGCGGGGCTACATCCGCCACATCGGCATCACCAACCACCGCCACCACATCGCAAAGGCCGCCATCGAAAGCGGAAACTTTGAGACGCTGCAGTTCCCCTTCAGCCATCTGGCAAGCGAGGTGGATCTGGAGCTGGTGAAGCTCTGCGAAGAGGCGGACATGGGTTTCATCGCCATGAAGGGCCTTTCCGGCGGCCTTCTTACCAACGCCGAGGCCTGCTACGCCTT